>JBGVTO010000299.1:0-5497 GCA_041862635.1 Phycisphaerae bacterium
CCTTGCAAAGCGAGGTGGCACGGGCCATTGCTCGCCAAATCGAGATTACAATAACACCCGACCAGGAAGCTCGACTGGCGGCAACGCGCCCGGTCAACCCCGAGACGTATGAGGCATATCTCAAGGGGATGTTCCACTTGAACAAATCCACGCCAGAAGGAACCAAAAAAGGCTTGGCATATCTCCGCCAGGCAATCGAAAAAGACCCAGAGGATCCCCTGGCGTACGGCGGGCTGGCGCTCGGTTTAGTCGCGAGTGCTCACGGCCCTGGGGCTCCACCGGACGCCTTGAAACGAGCTAAGGCGGCGGCACTAAAGGCCTTGGAGCTGGACGAAATGCTGACCGAAGCCCACGCCGCTCTCGCCCAAATCAAATTATACGGAGATTGGGACTGGGAGGCTGCGGAGCAGGCCTTCCAGCGCGCGCTGCAACTCAATCCCAGCCTGACCATGACTCGCGCCCAATATTCGTGGTATCTCCAGCTCTTCGGACGAACGCATGAAGCTTCGGCAGAAATGAGACGAGTCCAGGAGGTGGATCCGCTCACGCCCCTCTGGCCTGCCTGGCAGGGATGGCAGTATTGGTGGGCAGGGCAATATGATCAGGCGATAGACGAAGCCCGCAAGTCACTCGAACTGGATTCCGATTTCCCGGTCGCCCTGTATGTCCTGGGAAGCGCCTATGCAGAAAAGGGGATGTATGAGGAGGCTATCAAAGCACACCAGAGGGTGGCTGTGGTCAACCGTGCTTGGAAATCTGCTCTCGGGCGTACCTATGCGATGGCCGGTCGGCAGGATGAGGCACGGCTGGAACTGGCTGAATTGGAGGCGGATCCCACGACTTGGGATACGTGGTTTATAGCCCAGATCTATGCCGTCCTGGGCGAGAAGGATCAGGCTTTCCGATGGCTCGAAGCGGCGTACGGCCCCCCCAACCACCCATACGTGCCTTGGATCAGTCACTCTCATGCTTTCAAGCCCTTGCGAGACGACCCGCGCTTCAAGGACCTGCTGAGTCGCCTGAACTTCCCGGATTAGATAGGTCTAAGCCCAAAGGCCCGGATTTCAACCACAGGCGATCAAAAAAGTTGCTTTTTGGCCATTTTTTTGTTGACTATGTTTGAAACTATGTTAAAATACACGTATGTTAGCCAGCAGGATAACATAAACCGCCAGCAGGCGAAAGATGACATTTCATTTTGCATGTCGTAAGCTGCAGCGCAGCAAGGACTTAGATCCAGCCGGCTCAGGAACGAATATACGGTTGCGGTTATGCTTCTCGTTTCGTTTATTGTCTTTCGGTTACATCTTAATCCCGATACATCGGGATACTCTTAACGCAACCGATACGAGCTTCGCATCCGTTTGACGAAACTCGCAACCTGTCCTTAATTAGCCGTAGCCCTGAGCGCAGCCGAAGGGGAAGTCGAAGGGGTAGTCGATGGATTAGTATTTCGGATTTCGCGATAAGAGATAACTCCTTATGCAACAGAAACTTATCATCTATTGTCTGTATTCTGTCCTCTGTCATCTGTCGTCCGTCCTCTGTCGTCCGCCCTCTACATCTGTAGAGAATCCTCTACAAATCGACCTTTTTATGCAAAACAAACCCAATGTCAAGTACGCCCAAATCAACGTAAGCTCTTTTATAACAAGTAAATATGTGAAATTGGACACTTGGTGAAATCAGAAAAACAAACCCAATTCAAACCCAATCTTGTCCGCCGTAGGCGGATTCCCAAAGGCCAAAATCGCTCGCCCAAAAATATAGCACAGTTTTCGCACTTTGCGCTTGGCATCAACGGCTTTTTTTGTTAAATTTTAATAGAAGCAAATCAAAAAGGCCAGTGGTGGGGAAGGCCGATAAAACGTGTCTTAGGAAGGGAGAATCTTTATGAGAGGTTGGAGAATCAAATTCATTTTTCTGCTGATAGTCTATTTTGGCGGCTTTGCAACTGCGATTTACACTTTGGCACCCGTTCCGGAGAATAATGCCGCTCGTCGCCCGTCGCTCGTCGCTCAGGTCACAGGCCACGAGTCACGGATTACGAGTCAAGAGTTCGTAAAATCTTTTAATTCTGGGATACACAAGTGCATTGACTTCGGCAAGGATACTGCCTGGCGAACAGCCAAGTTCATAAAACAAAAGATTGACCAAAGACAGCTTCGAACTGACAGCTAATAGCTCTGCTGTTCTTAATTGCTAACTTATACTGGTATATACGTTGCCGAAATCTTTAGGAGGGGGGGCGTGCGTATATGCAACATCGGCTGGCCGTGGGTCCCCAGAGGCCCACGGCCTTCAGATTATCAAACCCAAGACCGCAGACCAAAGTCTAAAGTCTGGAATCTTGAGTTTTGAGTCTGGAATCTTAGATCTTGAGTCTTAGGTCTTGAGTCTGGCATCTTAGTTCTTGAGTCTTACTTGCTTGTTAAACATGCGCAGCTGCACGTTGATAGCGCTTAGTACCCAATCTATGTAATGTAATTTGTGAGCGGGCCGGTGGTGTCCTTCGTTCATCAAGCCATTTTGGACGGTTTTTAAGAATTTGCTTATTGTTTGTGGGCTGATTTCTGTAGGTACGGCAGCCCACTGCTTTAACTCCTCATACTGCTGCTGCAATTTTCGGCTGCCCCTTAACTGTTCGGCAGTCAAATAATCCGCCGGATTATAAGCCAATTGGAGGCCCTTAAGACACAAGATTAACGGCTCATAGTTGGCCCTTTGTTCCAAACGAATAAATTTATACTGCTGGACATACGTAGTTGCCTGTGCCGGGGGTTTATCTGCTATGGCGTCTGCACCCAGGTACCATCTGCGCTTGCTGGTTCTGGTAAATACGAGCTCTTCATCATGACGTTCGGTGCCGCCAAATGCAGCATCGGGGTACTGGGTTATCTCATCATAGCCCATTCTGGAAACCCACAGTCTGCCGGTGCCCTTTAGTTCCGGACCACCCCCAAGAACAAGCAGGCACTTAACAAAACCCAAAGGCAGAACTTTTTGATTGCCGAGCTGGTTTTTTCGAAGCTGGAAAGAAAGATGCAAACTATGTGGGCGAACGTCATAGAAATTAACAATCTCGTGTATCAGCTGATTAAGAAGCCACGGGTCTGCAGTTGCCGGTCGAGACAGTTCGCCGCGGATATTCAGCCTTCCCGGAGCAAGCTCCAAAAAACCGGACCGGCGCGCCTGGTCGGTTGAACCGGTATGGTCATCGATATAGCCACCGAGTTTCCAGGATAAAACATCCAGGCGAAAATCATAGAAATACTTAAATCCGTCATAAACAGGATCAATCTTTTTCTGAATGCTTCTTTGGGGTTCGACTGCCGCAGGACCAAGATTGCTTAATTCTACCTCAATTCCAAGTGGAACCAGCCCAGGCTGAAGATTCGAACGAATTCGCTCCAGCTTTGCTCGGCCAATGCGAGCATCAAACATACTGTTCGATGCTCGTACAGCGAATTTTATATAGTCAATGAGGTCGTGTTTGTCACAGGGCATCGTCTGAAGGCTTCTTTTAATAATCAAATCAACAGCCTTGCTGTTTTCATTTACCATTTGCAAAGCCGCAAGCACACTAACCGACCGCTTAAAATATCTTTCTGAAATACGCATATGCTCGAGCTCGAAGCGGTATCTGGACTGGATTTGTTCTTCGAGCTGACTGAGCAGGACCTGCTTCAGAACTAAAGCTAAATAGTTTTTTATAAACGGCCTGGCCTGGGGGTCGCTGTATAAGTGTTTTATGCTCGGCCGAGGCCTGTCGAGTTCGTGCTCAAGATAATAATCACTAACGGCATCGCTGTGATAATGGCTCATGACCAGGTCGCGTTCTGTGGTTGCGAGCAGCTCCCGGTCGGCCCGGCGCTCCGATTCTGCATCTGCCGTCCGCTCACCGGGCCGAGTGTGTTTTTTGATGAATTTCTCAATACGTTTTCGCAGCCAAAGCTCGTGTATCAGATTAACGTGGAACCTGTCACCGAAATGCTTTTCCATTGAATTGTGAGTTACCAGGTAAGCCTGCGCTTCAATCTGACCATTTGCCGTATTGATTTGTACCGTTTCTCTTTCGTAACGTTTACCTTCATACCTGTCGATTTCAGCCATTGCCCAGGCGGGGACATCGTAGATTACTAAGCCTTCGATTCTTGAAGATGGTGCTGCAACGGCATAGAAATAGACATTGTCCGGGCTGACTTTTCGGTAACGTGGAAGCAATGCTGGTTCGGCCCAGAGCGTCTTGCTGCTAATTTTAGAGGCCTTTCTGGTAAAACTTAAGCCGCTGACCGACTGGAAGATTCTGCGGTCCCGCAGCGAGCCGTAGATAAACAGATTGACCTTTCCTTCATTCATGTTTTGTATTTCGTAATCTGTGTTCATCTATTTCAATCTGTGTAATCTGTGTTAATCTATTTCAATCCGTGTAATCTGTGTTACCGGATTTGGCTTCGCAATTTCAATAGCTCTTTGAACGCACGAAGAATCACGCGCAAATTCGCACCGGTTTGCGCCCCGGCTGTCCGTGGATAATGACGGATGCCTTGTTGCGTTACCCGGTAACCTTTGCGAACAGCACGAGCTAAGATTTCAGCATCGATAAGGGCGCCGGTACTTACTAACTTAATGTTATCAAATATTTCCCTTTTGTATAACTTGAAAGCACAGTCGATATCGCGGATTTTCATACCGAACAGCAGGCAAACCAGTTTCGTCCAGCACCAGCCATTGATTTTGCGTATGAGATTATCCTGACGGTTCAGTCGATAGCAGCTAACAATATCGTATTGCTCCATCAACCTCAGCAGCGGCGGCATTTCGTTAATATCGAATTGGCCGTCGCCGTCGGTATAAAAGACAAGCTCTTTTGTTGCTGCTTTGAAGCCGGACTGCAAGGCTGCTCCGTATCCGAGATTAGTCCGATGATGCACCACTTTTACCCTGTCCTTTTGGGCGGCAATCTCGTCGGCAATGTGGCCCGTGCTGTCGGAACTGCCGTCGTTAACGATTATTACTTCAAAATCAGCGTTGAGCTTTTCCAGGACCGTAAGTGCCTGTTCTACTACGCGGGTGATATTGTCCTGTTCGTTATAACAGGGAAAAAAAACACTGATAGAAACATTGTTTACCAGCTCAGTCATAATCAGAAACAAATTACGTTATTAAACTTGTGCCTGCGAAAGCAGGTATCCGAATATCGATATAAGATGGTTGATTGGTGAGTGGTTATCAGGATAAATGCACAGGATAAATTTGTCTTTTCCTGATTTCCTGCTTGCCCGTTAGCTATCCTGATACCCCGATATCCTGATATCCTGCAACCTGATATCCTGATCACCTGATAACCCCACCACTTACCAATCAGCCACTCACCTCATTTGTGCTTCGTGCTTTTGCCTCACTTGCTCACCACCTCTTGCTTTGAGCCACCCTGAGCAATTCGCGTAAACATTCTCTCTCCTGAGCGGCGTAAAAGTTCACGAGTTTCGTGTTT
>JBGVTO010000300.1:0-2959 GCA_041862635.1 Phycisphaerae bacterium
GTGACTGGACCGAGAATGGTGTTAGCACACTGAGGATCTGGTTCAGAGGCAATTCGGATAACGCTGCCGAGATGTTGTATGTTGCTCTCAACGGCAATGCGATCGTTACTAATGATAATCCGGATGCAGCACAGGTAACTACCTGGACGGAATGGACTATCGACTTGCAGGCGTTTGCAGACCAGGGCGTGAACTTGACTAATGTAAATACGATTTCTCTTGGTCTTGGTAACAAGAACAATCCGGTAGCTGGTGGTTCTGGTACGATGTACTTTGATGACATTCGACTGTATGCTCCGGCACCATAAGCCGTGTGATTTAGTTGTTCCCAATTGCTTCTGCCGTAAGGCATCCTTCGGATTGCGAAGTAAGATATGGGGTCGCGGTTGACCCAGCCCGTTGCAGACGGGACGGGAGTGATATAGCAGATTCGTATCAATTTGGGGCCTATACCGAGTAATTTTGGTATAGGCCCCCTTGTTTTAAGGCAATATGAGAATGTTGCAAACAAAAGTATTCTTGGTTAATCATTTTGACTTTCAAGAATCTACCCCAAGCGGCCTGCTGAATTTCCGGGAGTATTCTAATTATCCGGTTGATGTTTTCTCGAAATCTTGTTAACAAATAAGCCTATGTCGGACAAAAACAAAAAGTATCGCATCTTCATCAGTGCCGCTGAGCCAAGTGCCGATGCCCACTGTGCGGGCCTGATAGCCGCTTTACAAAAAAGCGGTTATGACATTGAATTTGTCGGTGTAGGCGGCCCAAAAATGGCCGAGGCCGGCTGCAGATTGCTGGAAGCCACTGTCGGCGAGGCCGTAATGATATACAAAGCCTTTAGCCACGTCGTCCGCTATTACAGGTTGATAAAGCTCGTAACTCGTTTTTTAAAAAGCAGTAAGGTCGATTTGGTTATCGTTTGTGATTCCCCTGCCTTCAACTTCCACATCGCAAAAGCCGCCAAAAAAGCGGGCATAAAAACCGTTTTCTACGTTGCTCCGCAGCTTTGGGCCTGGGCGAGCTGGCGAATTCGCAAGCTTCGCAAATGCTGCGATAGACTCTGCTGCATACTGCCTTTTGAGCAGGACTGGTTCAGCCAAAGAGGAATGGATGTGGTTTTTGTGGGTAATCCGCTCTTGGATGAATTACAGATAGATTCAGCGCATCATAAAAAATATGCGGATTTTACCGCTAAAAACGCCATAATCGCTCTTATGCCGGGCTCACGCAACACGGAGATAGATTCACTCTGGGGAGCCATGCAGCAGATAGCACTTCGCTTAAAGGATAAATACTCAGCAGCAAGCTTTATTACCGTGGCTGTGGATGCCGAACGAGAACAACTGCTACGAGAAAAACAGGTCCCCGGCTTTGAATGTCAATATACTATTAGTTCGGTTAATAAAACCGCCGGGGAGGTTGATTTTGCGCTCGTTGCGAGCGGCAGCGCTACTCTGGAGGTAACGGCGGCCGGCTGTCCGATGGTGATAATGTATCAATCCAGCAGGATTTTGTGGCATCTGGTTGGGTGGTGGCTGATAAAACCCAAATACCTCTCTCTGGTCAATATATTAGCCGGTAAAGAATTAGTGCCGGAATTTATGCCGTATTTTAGCTCGATTGAGCCAATTGCCGAAAGCATTGAGCGGCTTTTGGAAGACAGGGGCAAGCTGACTCAAATCAGTGGTGAGCTGATTAAATTAGTTGAGCCGTTAGCTGAGAAAAAAGCCCGTCAGGAGGTCGCAGAGATAGTTGTTGAAATGCTGCATTAAGAATTAAGAAAAAAGAATGAGCTTTTCAGCCATCCGATTGTGACAGGACACAAGGTGATTTTTGGATATGTTTTTTTGTCTTCTGTCTTTTGGGCTTTTCGCTTTAACTATCGTTTTCCTCAAGCAATTTTCTGAGGTATTCGTTTTCCCGGCGAGTGGCTTCAAGGTCGAAGACCTGGTATTTGATACATACCCGCAGGTAATCCAGGGATTCCTGTAGACTATTGATACTTTTTTCAAGCTTCTTACGGTTTGCCTGTGCTTCTTTGGCAAGCTTAGCCAGCTTTTGATGTTGGGGGGTAGCTGTCTCTCCGAATTCCTTGACCAGTTCGTTAAGTTTGTCTTCCAGGCTTGTCTCGTCCATCACACTGCTCTCCTCTCAAATGCACGTCCTTTTCAAATCACCCTAAACTTAGGGAGCCCCCATAGCCCCATGTTTATTAATACAGCAAAGCCTATACCCGAATGCCTAAAATGCGTTGTTCCGCCCAATTTTGCTGCCCATCCCTGAAAAAAGCCAACCAGGGCAACCTCTTGTGTCGTCCTTGAGTTTTGTTACTCCTTTCCTAAAAACAGCCTTTATACGGGTTAAAACCCCATGTTGCCAAAAAACAACGCTTCGAGCTTATCCACATTTTCTCGCTGTAGATAACGACTTTATCATAAAATAGTTAGATTAACGTTGACTATTGTAAACATCACTGTTGATTAATAGCCCCAAATATGCCTTAACAGCCCTATAAAGCAGCTTTTTGTACTCCCTACGGCAGGATTATATCGCATCGTCTCCCACAGAGCGGGGAAAATGCCGTTTACACGCTGAAATGGCGTTATATCAAGGACAGCGAAGACGAGGATGGTGACGAGCGCGGCCCGGTAGACTTCGTGCAGTGGTCAGGTTCGCCGCCCCCGGACCCGACAAATTGGGACAAGATTACCTACACGTATGACCCGGCTGGCAGGCGCATCACAAAGAAGGTCGATGGCTATCCCACCAGGTACGTCTATGATGGCGGCCACGTCATCGCTGAATACGATGACAGAGGCCTCTTACGCAAATACATCTACGGTCCGCGCGAGGGGTGGCAGCCTCAAGCAAGTCCCGAAAAAGCGGGACGAGCTTGGGGATGGATAAAAGACAACCTGCCGATAATAACGCGGCCTACTACTATCACTTCGATGGTCTG
>JBGVTO010000301.1:0-16843 GCA_041862635.1 Phycisphaerae bacterium
CACACAGGACAACCCGACACAGCGTTGATAAAATTGATACTTTCCTTCGCGAGTTTGTCTAAGTATGGTGTTTGGGCATTAGGGTCACCGAAATAACCGGTCGCCTGGGCTCGCCATTGGTCCGCGAAGATAAATACAATGTTCGGCTTTCGTGCGGACTTTGCGCCAAGAAACTCTGCGCCGGCACATCCCGCTAAGCCCGATCCTAAGAAAACCGAAGCTGCCCCAAGCCCGGCACTTCGCAAAAACTCTCTTCTTCCAATATATCTTTTTTTCATAAGACCTTCCTAAGCGTTACCATTAACTATCGGGTCTTCTACAATCAATATAAATCCATAAAAATCGATGCAGAATTCAAAATCCTTTTTAAGGCAATTGTTTTAACGGTTCAATCCGCACCGTTCGAATCTGCCAAGGCCGAAAAGCCAACAACCCAGACAGGGATTCACCCTCGCGCCCTGCAAGATCCACTTCGGTCAATCGAGCCCTTCCCGGGAGATAGTCAAGCGAGGCACGGCTGTCACGCCCCCGGTATTCATACATCCTAACATAACTTTTTCCTTCCTTACTATACAAAGCGGAAACAACCACATCCGAAGAAGCGACCTCCAACAAACGCAACTCGCTTCCGAGACGGTTATCCCCGGGAGATGTACAAACACCAACACAAGGGAAATTGTACTCTAACGCACGTCGATGCAGGTCTGCCTGGTGCCAGTCTCCGCTAAAGGGATAAAGTGCAAATTCGTAGGTGAAGTCACCGTTGAGCATTCGTGTGCCCCAAACATAATACATAGCATACGCCAGAGGAACTGAAAAACTCCCGTCCGCCTCGCAAACAGAGCCCATAGTGCCTCGATTGAAAACTGCCAAGCCCTTACGGCCATCTGTTAGTGCTGTCCAATAAAGACCGTTTATATAGCGGTCCGAGGTCTCGGCGATAGCAAAGGGAAGGTCGCGTACGCCAACAGTGTCATCTCCCACCGCTGGAAAAACTTTGAAACGTAATTTCTCTTCATGCACAAAAGGTGATTTGGAATCTCGCATATTATCACTTAAGCGACCGATTCTCTGGCCTTGAAACTGAAAACGAACCCGGCAATCAAGTCGCGGGCTGTCCGCTCGTAAAACGATCTCCAGCGTATAAGGAATGCTGCCAATCGCACCACTTTCACGAGCCACTGCCCATGGTGCTCCATTGCGACCGGGCTCAAGCACCCACAATCCCTTCGACTCGCATGGCCGACCGTCAATTTTGCCGGCAAAGATGCCGCTTCTTTGGCCGGATTTTAAAAGGCCTTCTTTAGTGCTTCGGTCCACAAGTGAGTGTATTCCCCCTTCCTGATTGAAGCGAACCACCATATGCGGTGTTGTGATGCACAGATTCTCCTCATCTATCTCAATACTCGTGCTACCTTGCATCGGCTTATCCTGCGAAGGCACAAGTGAATATGACACAAACCCCAACGCCGGAACGTCGGCCGGAATTGCCATATAGGCCTTCTGAATACTTCCATCGGAATGGCGGTCCGCTGATAACAAGGCTGACGGTATCGTTTCTTTGCCCCGCCTCAACCCGAGCGTTGTGGCAGCACCTTTCGGTAAAGATACCGTAACCTCGACCCACTCCTTGCGGGGCCACGAGTTTGGATTAAACACAGTTACCTGTGCAATTTTTCCACCTTCCATACGTGAGGCCACATAACGCAAACAAGTATCCTTAACACGACCGGATGCTGTAAGTGAAGCTGTCAGGAATTTGCGGGCGTCAGGGAGTATTCCGCATATCTGCACATCATGGTGTTGTGCAATCAGCAGGTTTCTCCATGCCTGGCGAACCTCGCTCTCGTGGTCCGCACCCCCGAGCAGATGCTCTATGGCCGCTAATCGTTCCGCCGTCAGTACTCCCACCTCTGCACGACGGCTTGTATTCCAAATCTCATTACCGCAATAGCCCCATGGCATCCGTACATGAAAGTCATTGGGAACCGTCTTTAATTCTTTCTTGGGAGCAGGAAAAGTAGGGAATATCTCTTCGAGAAGTATCCACTGGTACTGTTCTTTGCCCTCGTACTTTCTAACAAGCTCCTCACGACGTAAACCCGAATCGTCAGCACGTGTGGCCAGAAGTGGCTTAATGTGTGCAAAATCTTCACGGAATTCCTCCAACGGCGTATCGCACTGTGGTCCGGGATAGCGGGTCAAAATCCAATTGTCTTTTGTCGTGCGCCCGAACTCTGCCCCCTCGCCCACATAAGTGGGAATCGTAGCAATGCGTGAGCCGTCCAATCCTACCCACCAGCCTATTGCCACATTGAAGGTCGGATTATAGCCATACATCATGTAGTGCGTACGCATGATTGAGCCTGTAAAACCAAATCCGTTGAGTATTTGTGGAATCTGGCTGTGCATAGCGTGTTCGCTCATTAGATAAACATCCGGGGCGCAGCCGAAATGACGCCGGTCCGCTTCTAAAGCGTAGCCGATTTGACGGATATTGGATTCCTCGTTGATAAACACTGATAATGGCTGACCGTACGTACAACTGCCTATTCCAAACCGTCCTGGATAACGTTTCAGGTATTCACGTATTTCCTTTAACACTTCAGGATTATGCTCAGCTAAATAATCATAAGTATAAGCTTCGTTATCCAACCCTATCTTAAAGCTGGGGTAGCGGTCCAGCCATTCAACGGCATTACGAAGGTGTTTTAAGAAATGCTCCTGGCCCCAGAGTACCACTCCACCGTGGTCATAAGTCAGCAGATAAAGCGGTGACGTAGCTTCACCCTCTGCAGACACAGCTTCATCCTCCAGCGCTGTTGCAGCCAAACTTAAAACTAAAATGACCAAAAAGCATCGCCAAAACACTTTTCTGAACGATGAATCTCTTTTAGATTGATATATAGAAGCCTCTTGTGAAATAGATAAATGCATTGCTAAGTCCTGCGATCACTATACCAGCTCTTTTAGATGGTTTATACTTCGCTCGGCTTGTTCCACTGTACCACATTCCACACTGAAAACAATATCCCGAGGCAGATCTTTGCATATTTCCACCACCTGCTTCCAATCAATGACTCCTTCGCCACAGGCACAACCCACCGGTGTTCCTGTTACCTTGCCGCGTTCGTCCTCAGATTGTTGCACCGAAATATCCTTGGCATGCAGGTGCACCAATCTGTCCTTGACACGCCCAAGCCACTCAATCGGGTCGTGACCGGACAGGTAACTGTTGCCGGTATCGAAGTTGATACCTATTGCTTGAGAATCAACCAGTTTATATATCTTATCCAAACCATCCGGATGTTGGCTGTACTGCTGGTGCGGCTCAAGGCCAATCAGTATCCCGCGGGCTTCCGCAACTGCCGCTGCTTCTTTCAATACATAACGCATCAGTTCATGGTCTTCTTCCTCGGTCGACCATTCGGGCTTGGGTCCTTCATCTGTGTTCACAACCGGCGCACCGCATTCAGCGGCAAATCTAATTGCCTGTTTAAGATACTCCGTACTTATCTCCGGTTTACACAATGGTGTATGCGCCGAAAGACCGGATAGCTTAATACCAGCCTTTTCACACGCTCGTTTAATCCGGTACGGGTCGTCTAACATAGATACACTGTGGAAATATCCCGCCTCACTGAGCAGCTCTCTTCCCCAGTGTACCATCGGCTCGACATATTCATAGCCCAGCTCCGCCGCCTTTTCCACACCCCACTCAAACGGCTTGTCGTCATGCCGTACGAACTCCATATTGACCCCGATATAAACATTTGACATTTTGCGACCTCCTTACTCGTAAGTAGTTATTTCACCATTTAACCGAATGCAACTCAGCGCTGCGCTTCTTTGGCAGCACGCATCACAAAGTCTCTTCGATTCTCCAGATAATCCCGCTGGTCGGAACCGTCCGGGACCAGTGCTAACGCTTTTTCGAGGGTTTCCAGCGCAAGATTATATTCCTTTCGCATAAAGTACGACCGAGCAAGTCTGTCATATACATCAGCCAGATTGAGATAAGCCGGGATTAACTCGGCATTGCACTCGATTGCTTTTTTAAGAGCCATAATGGCTTTCTCGAACTGCTCCAGTTCTTTGTAACAAAATCCCAGATTGGTCCATCCTGCTGCATTGGCGGGCTCAAGCTCCAGAAACTTTTGGTATTGTTCGCTGGCTGCTTCGTAGTTACGCAAAAGAAGATACCGTTTCGCAAGGCGCGACCTCAAAATAGCTTTATTCAGTGTACGTTCGACAGCCGCAACCAGCGCCTTTATCTCAAGGTTCAATTCATCAAGGCAACTTTGGACATCACGGTCCAGCGGATTAGCTTGTAGTGCCCTCTCAAATTCAGTGTTCATTATCTGCGGATCACCTAATAGAATCCCCAGAAGTCCCCGCAGGGCGTGGCTTGTGCCCGTATAAAACTGTTCCAAAGTCGCTTTGACCTGCTGCGATTCTGCCTCCGTATCGCCGAGGCTCACCAGATATGGCAAAATAGAGCTATGTTCCCTCAAAAGCCACTTCATAGCAGTTATCAAACATCCTTCCTCTTCCCGCTTTATTGCCGCTCCGAATTCCAGCCTGGGCCTGTCATCGGTATTGAGCGGCCCGGTGCCCCCTATCCTTCGCAGTCCGCCTTCATCAACTATAAAACAATCCAGAAAATCATAAACAGAATGAATATTGATTATAGCGAGGTCGGAAGATATGTCTGCACGCTCAACCAGTTTTCTGGCCCGCTGAAAATCAATTTGCAGGCCGGATGCGCTTCCTACCAAAACAGCATGCTTGTTGAGGCAGTTGTTTGCCATCCACAAACAACAGTGTGGCATAACTTTCTGAAACGTTCTGAATATCAACTGAAGGTCTTCACCCCGCAGGTCAAGAGGAATCCAGCAGGATAGAATGCCGCCGGGACTTAGCCGCTCCCGGCATTGCATAAAATGGTCGTATGTGTAAAGCGCCGAGCTTCCGGTAGTTCCAGGATAAGTAGAATCGTTCATAATGATATCGAATTTCTCATCGGTCAGCTTCACGAAGTTCTTTCCGTCCATAATTATTTTCTTCAGTCTTGGGTCTTTATAGGATGAACGGTTGATTTCTTCGAAGAATTTGCCGGCTTCAAAAACACCCGGACAAATATCAACTATCCTGTAGTCTTCCACACCAAACGCCAGACCAACACCTGATGTCTCCCCGCTTCCGAAACCGATTTGCAGCACCTTTTGCGGGTCCTTGTGCATCAGCAGCGGGACATATCCCTGAAGTTTCTGGGTAGTTCGCAGCATCAAATCCATTCCAGCCACATCGACCCCATCGACCGCAATGAGCCGGTCGCCATCGGGCAGGTCGTGTACGGTCACAGTGCCCGTCGCATCGTCCTTGATGTAAATAACTTCGCTGGGATAATGATAAGTATTCATCGTCTTCAAGAATACGTCGCGTGGGATGCTCAGCACACTAACAACAATGGCCACTACCGAAACCACCGCCGCACTCACACCGAGCACCATCCGGCGTTTCTCTGAAAAGAAAATGACCACAACAGCTAAGAAAAGCTGAATCGCGATAACTACAAAGAAGCTGTCCCTCAGCCCTAACAAAGGCACCATCACAAAGCCCGCCGCGAAAGAGCCTATCACACAGCCCATCGTATTGCACGCGTAAACCTCTCCTATTCTCTTGCCTGCTGCTTTCCAGGATGTAGCGCAGATTTTGACCGCGATGGGGAAAACCATACCCATAAGCACTGTCGGCAACAAAAGCACAACCGATGCGTCAATAAAGTGAGCTGCGACCTCCTTCCAAAAAGCGCCCGCAAGTACTTTTTCAGTCAGTATAAGGTCAATGTACCAGAGCATTCCCAACAACAGCACTGACCCCAGCACCGAAAGCCCCACCAGAAACTCCACAACACCAAGCGCAAAAATACAGTTTTTGATTCTCGCTAAAAATACCCGACTGCAAAGATAACTCCCCAGCGCGATTCCTAAAATAAAACAGGTCAGCATGCACGCGAAAGCATAAACGCTCGTCCCGAGAACAAACAGCAACACCCTCGTCCACAAAACCTCCAGCGCCAGCGCACAAAATCCCGCCACCGATACCGCTGCTAAGACTATCGTTCGCTTCCTACCGGCCTGCTCTATAATAACTTCACCCTCAGCAGAGCTTCTCTTGGCCAGTTTAGGCTTGCGCACCGAACGCTTATGCTTATACTTTTTCCTAACAGGTTTATCTGTGAACAGGGACAAGATGAATGAGAGAGCTCCGACAAGAATATTCGCAGAAGCTGCCAGATAAACGGTATTGCTCACGCCAAGAATCCTGATGAGCAAATAGCCCGAAAGGAAACTGCCCGCCACCGCGCCAAACGTATTGACTGCATACAAAAGTCCTGCGCTTTTTCCGATACCGGCTTCGGACGCTTCTTTTTTATCCGGTGAATTCGCCCAGAGCTTGCTCAAAACCGGCAGCGTCCCGCCCATCAGAGCTGTTGGAACCAGTAACATAACTATAGACATAGCGAACCGAATAAAAGTCAGCGGATAAAAGCTCGGATGAAAGCTCTGGAAAAACCAGCGATAAAATAGGTCTGTCGCTACGAGGATAGTCGGAAAAGCAAATGCATATACTCCTATTCCCACCTCCAGCAAAGCGAACAGCTTGAGAGGTCGAGAGCTTCTATCGGCGATTCTCCCGAACAGCCAGCTTCCGCCAGCCAGACCTAACATAAACGCAGTTAGAACCGTACTGACCGCGAAGACCGTATTGCCGAAAACAACGCCGAAAGCTCTCGTCCAGGTCACTTCGTAAACCAGGCCTGCCGCCCCTGAGACCAGAAACAGCGGCAGAACCGCTTTCCTCACTACTGGAATTCCGCCTTGCGTCTGGGCAATTGTTTTCACTTATGCCGACTCACGTGTTAAAAATTAATTTAAGTACTTTGAAATTGATTTAATTGTCGGTTAATTATCAGGGCCAATACACTATTTCTTAAATCTCCAAAGGTCTATTGTTACATCCTCAGGAGCCAGCCATTCGGAATGCCAGTCAAGAAACAGTACATTACTGCCTCTTCTATGTCGAGCTCTCGCAATCCGCCTGCCGGTTATGATATCCTGACTATCGGATGTAGGCAGATGTCCCGGTGTCCACACATCACATCGATTGTTTCCATCCCCGTCGGCTTTTCTGATTATATGTCGCCACGAACCATCCTCATTATCAGCGAGGTAAATAGTATGTGCTCGATTGGTGCAGGTTGTTAACTTGGTCGGTATTAATATCTCGTGGCCCTGCATGTCATTTTTATCCTCGAAATCCCAGCCGTTGACAACGTAACAAACGGTTTGCTCTTTATCGGGGTAGCTGGGACAGCGATATATATCTACTGTACGGTAATCGTTGCCGATAGGCTTCTGGGCTAAAAGGGGCATAAAAAGCTGGTACCAGGCCCCGCCTGTGCCGCCTGCCTTGCCCCTTGGAACGAACAATTCATACTCCTCGGCATAGAAATTGGCTGCCAGACCTATCTGACGCATATTACTTCTGCACTTGACATTCTTGGCTTGTTTCTTTGCACGTTGTAGTGCAGGCATTAATATCGCCATTAATAACGCAATGATAGCAATCACCACTAAAAGTTCTATCAAGGTGAACCCCGTTAGAAATCTTCCGCTTCCCCGAGCGGGGGTTCTTATTTGGGTTCCCGCAAGGCGGGGTCCCTCTAACGGGGTGAATCCTCTTCGTTTGTGCTTGCTCATAAACCACCTTTCGTGCGAAAAGCTCTAAAAATACAATAACATTATATATTTTCTAAGCTGTGAGTCAATGAAAAAACTACTGTCACACTATCACGGTGACTCTAAGACAAAGCAGAGGACGTAAGCGACCAGTCAAAAAATACATGACGGAGCCGGGAGTGTAAAAGACCGGTAAAAAAATCAATTGATTATCGCTATTCTTACGGGTGTGTCTTGGTTTCGAGCTCTTTGCTCTTACGGACAATCTCTTCAGCTTGCTTGCGTAGGTCTTTGTTTTTCGAGACAGCAAGCACCCCTGCCAGCCTTGGCCTTGTTGCGCCGCTCCGTATCCACATCGCAGACGGCAATGAACTGCACGTCCGCACACGTCATAAAATTACGCATATCACGGGTGCCCTGTCCGCCAAAGCCGATACCTCCCATTGTTATTCGTTCGCTCGGTGGCACAGAGCCGTCCTTACCCAGCGCCGATGATGGAATAATGTACGGCAAAGCCACCATCGCACTCAGAGCAGTGGTACTGCGCTTAAGTAACTGCCTTCGGGTAATCTGCCTCATAGAACCTGCCTCCAAAATGACTCTTCTCAATTTGTTCGGTGCCACCTTTTTTTGCGACAAGAACCTTTGAAATGTTACCGATCAGATTTCAGTGTTGAACAGCCTACGATTCATCCTCTACCGCATTAGGTTCCTCGATTGTTGGTGCAGCAGTCTCGTCGGGCTTTATAGTATTGGGGTCCTCAACCTCGACTTCTTCTTTGGGTTTCTCTTCGTCCTCGATTAAATCTGAAAGTTCCTTAATCAGATTCTTCGCCTTCCACTCAGCTATTTCATAAACCCATCCCTGATGTTTCCGGGTGAATACTATCGCATTTTCCTGGGCGAGCAGTTTGGCCTCTTTCTTCTTCAGCTCTTCTTCTGGCTCAGCTTTAGTACCTATCAATACAGGCGTTTTATCCGTAAACTCTGCATCACAAACAGCATACGTCTTATCGTCCTTTTGAGCTATCTTTAGGGTATAAACAGTCGAGTCCTTCAGCCTGCAAATAAATTGTTTATCAAAGGTCAAATCGCCCGTTATTTTCATAACGTCGTCGAATCTCAGACTTGTTAAAGCAGTAAAGACGCTATCACCATCATTAGTCTTAAACTTTTTGCCGGCGGGAATATTCTCAAGCATAACGCTTTTGCCGTCATCTGTTGTTTTCAATGTATATTTTCCGTTCGCAGTACTAACCGTTACCGACACAATATCCTCGCGCTTCACTGAGATAAGCTCCTGCTCAATGTAACTCATCGCCGTACCTCCGAGCCACGGCATACTTGGCGCCACATAGACCGCGTCGCTCGAAGCACGTCTTACGTAAGTACCTTGTCCAAGCTCTTTGGCTTTCCCTGCAATAACACCTGTAAGAAGCGACGAATCCGGCTTGAAAAATTTAACTACGGTATTAGCTTCTTCCTCCGTTAATCCAAGGTCCTCGTGGTTTGCCGCGTTGTCTGTAACAAACTGTGACGTCTGAATGTCCAGGCTCTTAGTTATCAAATTATTTATTTCACTTGCTTTGGCTGGATAATTGTCCTTATTGACAACAACAAAACGTCCTTGCTGGCGCTTGAGTGTTACTGCCTCTTCACCGGTCCCCAAAACGATACTGTCTATATCAGCCGGGTCAAGTCCCCAAATAAGATAAGCCGGCCCGTCCGTCTCAACCTTCGGCCTGTTTGAAAGACGGGACTGAACCACTGCCCATATTACCATAAAAACCGCAACAATACCTAATACCGTAAGTTTTCTGTCATTCATCTATTAAACTCCTGTTTTTTTACTTAAATCCGAAATTCGAATATCGAAATCCGAAACAATATCAAAATCCAAATATCAAATGCCCAAAACCTCATTCACTCTTTCGCAGAATGGATCCAAAGATATTTGTAAGCTCAGTAGCTTCTTGTATCAATTCGTGCCTTTCACGTTCCAGTTCCGTGTCGTCCTCATTATCAACAAGCTTCAGCCAGTATCCGCTTTCTTTCGCTTCCTTTCGGCATATCTTAATGCGCATAACAAAGTCTTTTTTGCTAAGAGCTTCATTGGCCTCAATGTAATTTCCTCCAAAAGAACCAGATGCTTTTACCAGTTGTCTTCCGTCTTCGATATTAGCTATAGTTTTCTTGAGTTTCTTAACAAAAGCCCTGACCCGTTTTGCAAACTCAAGTATCCTTTCTTCCAAATCATATCGTTTTGAATTTTGTATTTTGGTCATTTGAGTTTGTTTCGTGTTTCGGATTTCGAATTTCGGATTTACCTCAAGCATCACTTGCATGACTTATATAATGTCTCTTCCTTACACCGCGGCGGATTCCCAATACTATAGCAATTACCAGAATAACCGCCGGGGCCATCAGCATATTAAAACCTCGAAGAATATTACCTAAATGTTCGATTCGTTCACGTCTTGTCAATTTCACCTCATTCAATTGACGCTGTGCCTGGCGTTGTTTTAATTCGAGATCTCGCTGCTTCTGCAGTATTGAACTGCCGATAACCTCTTCCTGGCCTTCCTTGGCAGAAGCCAGAATAGTCCGCAGCTCGCTCTGGAAGCCCGCAATTTGCGCGTTAATTTTCGCCACTTCTTCGCGGGTTTCATCTTCCGCCCGCCTTTCTATTTCATCAACAATAACAAATGGCCGCTTAAAGTTCCCTCTCGACCTGATGGAAACCAAATCACCGGAACCGCTCAAATCATCTATAGTGTTCAGCACTAAAGCACTATTGTCACCAACAACAATCTTGCCGAAGAACGAGCTCTGGTACGCCATCGAATCGCTTATAAAGTCAACATCTGCAAAAACCACCACTGCACAATCATCATGGGCTTCTGTCAAACCCTTAATCCGCTTTTTTATCTTCTTAACATCGTTAGGGTCTTCGGTTTCGTTTGAAGAGTCCTCGTCGGCCTCAACCTCAATCTCAATACCCTCTGGGAAACTGCTCTTAAGGCGGCCGGTTATCAGATAACCCATCGCTATCGGCTTATCACCCTCGATAAATTTACGCATAAGATTTGATGCGTCTAATATCATCAGTTCGTATGCGTTGCTTATCGAAAAGCTATTGCCCCTGTCAGTGGTTGTAATAAGTGGCGTTCGTCTTACGTCATCCATCTCATTTGGGTCCGCAATTTCTCTAAGCACACCTGAAAAAAGAATCCTGACTTGGTTAAGCTGAGCTGTAATAACATTGTCCGTATCAAAGCATTTTCCTTCCGGCGTCAGATTAAGGTAACCAATTATCCTCTCTGGTCTCTGATTAGCACGAATGGAAGCCATCGATGCCAGATTCAAATCACCGGCAAAAGTATCCGCCGGCATCTCGATCCCCCATGTTTTCAGAAGAGCGTTCAGCTCCGAGCTGCGCGAAACCTGCATACCCATCTGCATCATCCTCTGGTCCGGCCTATCCGAAAAGCAATGGGGGTCAACGAATGCTATCATCCTGCCGCCTTTAAGCACAAACTGGTCTATTGCAAACAACGTTTGCTCCGACAGGTCTTTTGGGTGGACAACCAGAAGAATGTCAATATCGTTAATGTCATTGGCATCTGTGGGGACACTGACAACCTCGTACTGTTTTCGCAGCTGTTCGACAAAAGTCCAGGGCCCCTTCGGCTGCTGACCCTGCCTGAGCATCATCTCGGCCATATATCCGCTTACGTCGTCTCCCATAACATCGAGCGAGCTTAATACACCTATTTTACGTTTCTGTCGGGTAACTGCTGTATCAATCAGGTAGCTTATATCATACTCAACAAAATTCTCCCGGTCCGGCGAAAAGAACGGTATAGCCTTTTCGACCCCAAATTGTGTCTGCAACACCAGGCCGAAGAAGAAATTCTCCTCCTGAGTTATAGGAAACCGTCTCAGGCCGTACCTCAAAGCCTGTACCTCGTCGTCAGAAAAAGGCCGTGGGTCGATTACTTCCAGCTCGACCATACCCTTGGACACTGCAACGTATTCTTCCAGCAGTGCTTTGACGAACTGGTAATAGTTATTGAAATACCGGATCTGGTCAGGTCCTTTCAGCGCAGCGGTCTTTGCGTAGTAGAGCTTGGCTTTAATCGGCTGATTAAGTTTACTTAAAATCGATTTTGTCCCGTCCGAAAGCGTATAAAGCCTCTGGTCCGTAACATCAACCTTCAACCCCTTTCCAATATTCTGGCAAATACTTATCGCCGAAAAAATAATCACCAAAACAAGGCCTGTTCCAATAATTGCTCGTATCGTTCGGTTTACGCACCTAAAAGTCTGCTGTTTTTGTGCCATAGTTATATTTCCTTAAAACTTCTCCCCTCTTAGAATTTCTATTGTGTGTATTATGTCGCTTTCCTTTCGTCCAAAACAATACTGCACGCGGCAATCCACCCGATAATCAACAATACAAAGTAAGAAAGGTCTTCAAACTTTAATACACCTCTCTGGATTGACTCGAAGTGTGCCTGGAAGCTCATATTTTCTATCGCTGAGACCAGACCAGCCGGTAAGAACGTCGAAACGTAATTTAGTGTTGTCGGCATACCTGCAAAAACAAGCACCGCACAGGCAACCACAGACAGGACAAAACTTATTACCTGGTTCTTACTCACCGCCGAAAAGAAACAGCCGATTGCGAGAAATCCACCTGCCATCAGGAAGCTGCCTAAGTAGCCGGTAATTATCAGGCCGATATCAGGCTCACCAAGGTAACATACTGTAATCACCATAGGGAAAGTCAACGCCAATGCAATCCCAAGGAATAGCCACGCCGCGAAGAACTTCCCTAAAACCGCCTGTGTTATCGTAATCGGCAAAGTAAACAGCAGCTCAATCGAACCGACCTTGCGCTCTTCAGCCCAGAGACGCATCGCTGTCGATGGCACCATAAAAACAAACAACAGCGGCAGATTCATAAAAAACGCCCGCATATCTGCCTGCCGCATCTCATAAAAGCCCTGCTTGAACGTCAGATACCCCGAGAAAAACAAAAAAATCACAAGAAACACATATGCAAGAGGGGTAGTAAAATAACTCTTCAGTTCCCTCTTGAACACCGCCAAAAAACTATTCATTTCTTGAACTCCTCATTTGGTCAATAAATTAACTAATCACCAACTAACTTCTTACCATTTCTGGTAATCCTGCGAAAGACTGCATCAAGCCCGCACTGGTACTTCTCCTTCAGCTGGCCAGGCGTTGAATCTACTAATATTCGGCCTTTGGCAATGATTATCGTCCTCGAGCAAACAGCCTCCACTTCTTCGAGGATGTGAGTCGAGATGATAATACATTTGTTCTTTGCCATTTTGCTGATAAGTTTTCTGACCTCATGTTTTTGATTAGGGTCCAGCCCATCGGTGGGTTCGTCAAGAATCAAAACATCCGGGTCGTGAATTAACGCCTGAGCCAATCCCACTCGCCGTTTATATCCTTTCGATAATGTCTCAATCGTCTGATGATATACCGACTCAATCGAACACATCGGGACAATCCGGTCAAGTGCCTGCTTGCATTTCTTGCCCTTAATCTGTCTGGCATCGCAAACAAAGTTCAAAAAGCTCCCAACCGTCATCTCGTTATATGCCGGCACGTTCTCCGCCAAATATCCAATCGACCGCCTGACCTCGATAGGATTCTGTAAAATATCATACCCAAGTATAGTAGCTGTCCCGCTGTCAGGCCGCAGAAAACACGCCAACATTCTCATCGCTGTGCTCTTGCCGGCCCCGTTAGGCCCAAGAAGACCCAGAACCTGGCCCTTTTCAACACTGAACGATATACCATCAACAGCGATAACCGGGCCGAAACTACGCCGAAGTTCTTTGACATCTATCATATTTACCCCGTTAGAGGGACCCCGCCTTGCGGGAACCCAAATATTATTTTGAAATATCGTTTTTTTTACTAATACCAACAAGATTCGCTCGTTTAACGGTTGCGCTACTCGTTTCGTCTATCGTTTTTCGGTTGCGTCCATACGAGCCTCGCGACCGCAACCGTTTCTAACGGACGTCTGTCTCCATAAAAACAAATCAAATTACACCCCATAAACTTATTTCCCTTACGGAGTTCGTATAAATTTACACAAAATATCTTGACAGTCAATACCCTTGATAAGATTATTTTGTTCGGAATATTAAAAACAGGATGAATTACTGTAGTATTCTGTAACATCTAATTTGATGGGTGGCAGCCTCAAGCGAGTCCCGAAAAATCGGGACGAGCTTGGGGATGGCTTGGAGCCAGTAACTACCGCGCATTTATTGTGCTGCAGAGCAGTAGGATGGCTCAGGACTTATGAGTCAAGTTGCTAAAGTAAAATTTGTCGATTATAAAACCAGCATAACCAGGGCCCTTGACCTCATTGATGCCGGGACCCGTCTGCCCCGGCAAGGTCTTATCATTATCAAACCAAATCTGACAAACTCTTCACCGCCGCCGGTTACAACCAGCGTCGATGCTGCCGAAGCGACGTACAACTACTGCAAAGCCCACACAAAGGCTGAAATCGTGATAGGTGAGGGCTGTGGAACCGGAAGAACTCCGGACGTTTTCGATGCGCTTGGATACACAGACCTGAGCAATAGATACGGCATAAAACTAATCGACTTCAACGAAGCCGAAACCATCATCCTCGAAAATGATAATGCCCTGCAATTAAAACGCTTTTATATGCCCAAGATTGTACAGCAGGCGTTCGTGATTTCACTGCCTGTCCTTAAGGACCACAGCTTCACCAAAACCACAATTGCGATGAAAAATATGTTTGGTATCGCACCGGGCAGGTTCTATTCGGGTTCCTGGAACAAATCAAAGCTCCACAGCCCATCAACTGACAAGTCCGTTGTGGATGTCTGCTTATATAAAAAGCCCGACCTGTCGGTAGTTGACGCCTCCGTCGCCCTGAAGGGAATGCACCTTGCCGGAAGGCACAAGAACATAGGTCTTATCCTGGCTGGCCTCGACCCCGTCGCCGTCGATACTCTCGGCAGCACACTGCTCGGCCACAATCCAAAAAAGTTGGACTACCTGACACTGGCCAACGGCCGGCTCGGCTCTATGGACAACATTAAAATACTAAACGGTTAATCCTGCCTCATTAATCAATTATCACAAGACTTTTGCAAAACTTCAATTATCATTTAAAAGGGGCTTATGCCGAATCAATCGGCATAAACCCCGCATTGACGTAAATCCCTTGCCCTCTCGTTTGTCATTGCGAGTCCGCCAAAGTACGTGTTTAGCCATGTATGGCTTAAATGGCCATCCCCAAGCTTGGACTCCGCTTTGCTGGAGTCCTGCGCTTGAGGCTGCCACATGTTCTTTATTAATTTTATTGGGTGGCAGCCTCAAAGCCGAAGGCTTTGGGGATGGTTTTTCCCTGGCTAAACACATACCCGCCAAAGGCGGACGCGGCAATCTCAAACTTTGAAAGCTTCGTATCAACCGCGCAATTTTAATTACCGACTAAATCCCGGCTTACGGTGCCGGCTCCGGCGGCGGAGGATACAAACGAATATCATCGAAGTACATCATACCTGAACCGCCAGCCAATGGATTGTTCTTATCGCCGAAGCCGATAGAAATAGTATTGACATCGGTCAGGTTCACACCCTGGTCCGCAAAGACCTGCATGTCGATATTCCATTCAGTCCAGCTATCTACCTGTGCTGCGTTAGGATTATCATTCGTGACAATCGCATTACCGTTGAGAGCAACATACAACGTCTCAGCAGCGTTAGCAGCATCGCCTATGAACCAAATTGTCAGTGTGGTGACACCTTTCTCGGTCCAGTCACGCGGATAAGTCAACGTCAGAGTCGCCTCAGAGTAACCAACACTGTTGTCGTAGGAAAACGGCATCGACTGCCTGCCGCCGTGAACGATAGTTTGCTCGGCAAAAGGAGGATTTTCATAACCAACGATAGAGCCGTTTGTCGGGATGCCGTATCCGTCTACCCACGCATTAAATATCCTGTTGCTCTCGGGGTCTTCAGGATTAAGGTCATTGTAGCTCTCAAAATCGTCCACAATTAGGAAGTTTGCTGTGGTAAAGCTCCAGAGGTTGCCGACCCACGGACTATCTGGATTGACATTGTTGACTTCGTCAACACGCCAGTAGTAAGTGGCATCCCATTCAAGTTTTCCGGGGTCATAACTCTCTGAACCAAGGTTTCTGGTGCCTATGTATTCAGGTGAGCCGGTATCGGCATTTTTCACGGCCCCTTCATCAGTGCCAAAGTATAGCTCATGCGAAGCGGCATAGACTCCCGGCGACCAGCTAAGAATCGCTGTTTGCCTTATATCCGAATCACCATCAGCAGGGGATGGAGCAAAGGCTTTCTCCGCCAGATATGGCGTCGCACCGACGTACTCCGCACTAATCACCTTCATAGCCCCGACGCCGGGACCACTCCACGAGACCATTATACTGTCGCCAATCGTATCTTCCTTCATCAGAGCCTCGATGTAATATCTCTCGCCCGCCACAAGGCTCTGCGGCTGCGACTCCGCCTGGCCTGCGGTGCTGGCAATCATGACCGCATTCGCCGGGTCCTCATCGGGGCTCAAGCGTATCTCGCCCTCATCTGTGGCTTCTATCAAGAACGTATAGTTGCCCGTGTCCGGGGCGAACAGCCAGCCGCGAAGTCGGCTTCCATATTGCTCGGCCCAGTTCTCAGGGCCCTGGAAGTACGACACAAACTCCGACCCATCAGGACTACTTGGATAGCGCACATTACCCGTCAAGTTGGACACAGATGAACCACTAATATCGAACCACCACTCACGGATAATCTTACCCGGGCCGGCTGCTACCGTCTTGAAGCCCCAGACGCCACCCTCTCGTTCTGTCCCGTCCATCTCGACCTCGTTGACCCGGAAGTAGTAGCTGGTCTCCGCCTCAAGCAATCCCGGAACATAGGTCGCTTCTTCCTGGATGCCTTTATCGGTGTCGCCGGTACCGTCGGTCACCGCAGCCTTATCGGTGCCGAAGAACAGATGGTGCTTCAGCGGCATTATAGAATGGCCTTTGCCCCAGCTTA
>JBGVTO010000302.1:0-5280 GCA_041862635.1 Phycisphaerae bacterium
GCCTGGGTTCCGTGGTGGCCTTGAGTAATTCTAACGGCGATAGCTGCCAGAGCTACGAGTACAGCGTCTATGGCCAGGTGGCGGCCTCAGACCCCAGCCATCCCAATCCCTACATGTTCACCGGCCGGCGATTCGATATTGAAACAGGTCTTTACTACTACCGTGCCCGCTACTATAATCCGCACATCGGCCGATTTATGCAAACCGACCCGGTCGGCTATGACGATGGCATCAACTGGTACCTGTATTGTGGAAATAACCCGCTTGGAATGGTGGATCCCTCCGGTAGGGCGGCCAAGCGTAGGGCTTCCATGCGTCCAAGCGATTGGGAGCTGTTCTCATGGATCACGGCGCAGCCTTATCCTTTATGGGAGCGACCGAACTGGCGGATTTTGGTAGGGTGGTACTTTGTCTCGGGGACTATGCCGCTCGTGTATGCAGGGTCTGAGGCAACAGACTTCCTCCTGAACGACGGTGATATAAGGACGCAAATGAGATATTGGATAGAGAAGAAGTTTGTTCCCAAAAACTTTCCAGGGTATGAGCCCGGAACGTACGGGACGTACAGTATTCAAGAGAAAGTTCCGGTGGCTTTTAACCGGCCGTACAGTTGGAATGAGACCGGTTTAACCAGATATTTTATCTCCGGTGGAACTATGTGGTTGACAGGAGAGGCAATCATAGAGGACAATAAAATCACATTGGTAGCTAACTATACTTTCGTCGATTGGATGGATTTGCATCCTGAGAATAAAGGAAAAATGTATATTCCGGATAAAATCGGAGTAGTTGCGGAGTATATATGGAATTACCTCATTGCACGTCGTGGTGGTACGCCAGCAGAGCCATATGCTTTCGGTATCATAACTGGAACCATAACAACGACCCTCACCCTAGATGATGAGGGGAACGTCGTCTCGGGAGAGGGCTGGCCATGGTCTGAATGGTCCGAGCAATGATGATTTGAAAGGAGCATAATATGAACAAGAGCAAATTGTATTTAATTCTCAGGTGTATCTTTCTTGTAAGTACAGGTTTAATAATCTTGTCAAGTTGTAAGCCGAAAGAGATACCGACTAAATTGATTAGGCAGGAATTCAAAGAAATAGCAGGTCGCGAGTTACCACAAAAAGCGGAAGGTCTGCGTGCCATTGACGCTCGTACTAGGGACCCACAAATCTTCGTAAGATTTGAAACGGATTCTGAAGGCATTGAAGAGGTTCTTAAGGCGTTTGGCGGACCTGGCGTGGAGATTAGAAACCTTGATGAAGATGACTTCAAGAGATGGAAAGCTCTTGGCGTAACAATGTTCCCGGGACCATCTAAGTGGCAGGAAACGATTGGAGTGAAAATATTCGATCAGGAGTCCTTCAAGTCCGGTCGTGAACTCGATTATTACGTGGATTCCAGAAAACCTGGATACAGGATTTTCATAGATGATCAGCAGAGTATCGTTTATATATATGCCTTCAAGCTCCTCTAAATGCGAGAAATACCGAGTTGATGCCCTTATTGGGGAACATTGGCGATTATTCATCTACAAGGCAAGAGGATGAAGAGGTCATCAGAGTTGAGTTGAGAGTCAGCCCTGACAATTAATGACCAGCCGGTAGAAAACAGAAGACAGTCCTTGGGACTCCTTACGGAGAAATCAGCTCGTCGGGGCACGGAAGCCAGCTCACAGGATGCCTTTTGGCAGATACCTTCCGGCAGATGCCTTACAGCAAAGGCAAACAGCGGCTGTTAGAGTTGCAAAAGCACAAAAAACAGAGAACGCAAATAATAGATTGCAAGACCTTTTTTTATTGATAAAACAATTAAGTTTGTGCATGTGAACACATGCACAAACTCCAACAAACACTTCGGCCATAAATTGCTAAATCTAAAGCTGTTGACATAGAAAGCCTATAGTCATTTGCAGTAGTCATATGACTATTACATTAGCACCTGCGAATATGACCCGTCCGGCAGGCGCATCAAAAAGAATGTCGTTGGCAGTTACATAGTCAAATACGTCTATGATGGCGGCCACGTTATCGCCGAATATGATGACAGCGGCCTGCTGCGCAAATACATCTACGGTGCCCGCGTTGATGAGCCGGTCTGTATGATAGACGTGGACGACAATAACAAGGCCTACTACTATCACTTCGATGGCCTGGGTTCCGTGGTGGCCTTAAGTAATTCTAACGGCGATAGCTGCCAGAGCTACGAGTACAGCGCCTACGGCCAGGTGGCGGCCTCAGACCCCAACCATCCCAATCCCTACATGTTCACCGGCCGGAGATTCGATATCGAAACAGGTCTTTACTACTACCGCGCCCGTTACTATAAGCCACACATCGGCCGGTTTATGCAGACCGACCCGGTAGGCGATGGCATGAATTGGTACGGGTATTGTGGAAATAACCCACTGATTATGGTGGATCCATCGGGCTGTCATGAAATGGCCTATCACCATTTTCACTTTACAATGCCATCCGATCTCATAGATACAACGGGTTTGTCACTGGATAAGATTCCCGGTGAGTTCAGTGACTGGCTCTTGAGTGACATGGCCATTGTCGAACAGATGCCAGGCTGGGATATTGACAGCGTGACTTGGGTGCCGGACAGTGACGAATTCCTTGACGTGGCCATTTTTTATAATGGTTGTTACGTTGATGATCCTTTACCTGTAGATGAACCGGAATTAGCCATTGAAACCGTGGGTCGTGTTCAAGTACTTACCGTAGGCGGTATCGGCATGCTTGACGATTATACATTATTAAAAATAATGGAACCGTGGTTCGATGATAAACTGGCTGAGGAACGGTGGGTGGGTGGTATTTTCGGTTGGTTTAACGCTATGAACGGTTCTGTTGCAACGCCTTTCAGAAAAGACATAATATCTCAATGGAAGTATAAAAGTGAAATATATGACTATAGTGAGGTTAATTACGTTGGGTGGGGTTTCGCAGGCGCTCATTATATAAGTGCTTTTCATAGTTGGCAAACCCAACAATTGATTATAAAGTACCTAGTCCCATTTTATAATAGATTTTATAAACATTATGGTCACTGGGGAATAGATGATCAATTTTGGTTCATAAAGGGTTATAACCTCTACCCCTGGCCTGGGCCTCCTTTGAATAGGTGATCAAAATGAATCAAAGGAATAAGTGGATACTTATTGTCATAATCATCGGAAGTTTTGCTTGTGGGATAACCGTTGTCGCGTATTACTCGGTATTGATCTCCCGTGACCTAAATAGTTTGGAGGCTCGTAGGCCGATGCTGTTATATGAGACCGATCATAGAGAGCTTCTGAAAGTTTTCCGGGAACTCTCTAGGCGAATAGATGCGGGGCTACTTGAACCAGGTTCTTACCGAATACATGGTGTTCCCGATCCAGAATCAAAGAAATTCCCTCAACTGATTCTTGATCTTGATCCGCTACATGTGAACTTAGAGAAAGATGGACGGGCTGAAATGATTATGTCATCTGTAGTAATGTATGGGGTAGTCGTATACCCTGATGACTTTGAAGGCTCGCTCGACGGATTGTACCAGTACGCTAAAGTATGGGGTTTTGAGCTAATTGATGGGCTGTGGTATTATGACGAGGATTTTCGTAAGCATCCAGAGCATATGAAGGAGGTAGAGGAATTGTTGAAGAAAAGAAAGGCAGGAGATTCGTCCAGCGTGCCGTAGGCACTCACCACTCCCAAATGAGCGACTTCCGGCTGGAATCAGCACATTAGGTATGAGCTGTTTACTTTCGATAACCACGAACCCAACGGCGGCTGTCCTGTTTTAAACAACGACACCGTAAAATTGATCCGCACCAAGGAAGAACTCCATCAGCTTCGATGGAAGTAGCGGCATGGAATAAAAGATATTACCGAAGCAAAGCCGAGGGTCAGCCCTGACAATTAATTTCCAACCGGTAGAGAACAGAAGACAGAAATCAGCTCGTCGGGGTGCTCGTCGGCGCGGAGCCCCCCGCAGCCCGGAAGGCCCGAGCCGCAGCCCGGAAGCCAGAAAACAGAAGCCAGAAGATAGAACCCAGTCCCCAGGATGCCTTCCGGCAAATACCTTCCGGCAGAAGCAATGAGGGCCAGCTAAATCACACGGCTTACGGTGTCTATTCTGGAGCTGGACGATACAAACGGATATCGTCAAAGTACATCATACCTGAACCGCCGGCCTGCGGATTGTTCTTGTCACCGAGACCAAGGGAAATCGTATTGACATTGGTCAGGTTCACACCTTGATCCGCAAATGCCTGCAGGTCAATAGCCCATTCCGTCCAGGTTTCTACCTGTGTGGCAGCAGGATTATCATTATTAACTATCGCATTCCCGTTGAGAGCAGCATATAAAGTCTCAGCAGCGTTATCCGATCTACCTCTGAACCAGATTGTTAATTTGCTAACACCGTTTTCGGTCCAGTCACGTGGGTATGTCAATGTCAAAGTCACCTCAGAGTACCCAACACTGTTGTCGTAGAAAAGCGGCATCGACTGGCTGCCGCTGTGAACGATAGCATGCTCGGTAAAAGGAGGATTATCATAACCAACGACAGAACCGTTTGTCGGGTCGTCTAATCCGTCTATCCAGGCATAAAATATTCTGTTACTCCCGGGCTCATCGGGATTAAGGTCGTTGTAACTCTCGAAATCGTCCACAACGAGAAAATCCGCTGTCGTAAAGCTCCAGATAGGGCCTGCCCATGGACTGTCGGGATTGGCGTTATTGACCTCGTCAACACGCCAATAATAGGTGGCATCCCACAGGAGTTTTCCGGGGTCATAGCTCTCGGAACCGAGGTTTATAGTGCCTTTATACTCCGGTGAGCCCGTATCGGCATTACGTACGACCTCTTTATCTGTGCCGAAGTATAACTGATGTGAAGCTGCAAAAACACTCGGCGACCAGCTAATAATATGTGTCTGCTTTACATCCAGAGCGCCATTAGACGGGTCAGGGCTGGCTACAGCACCCTGGGTCGTAAAGCTCCAGACGTCGCCTTTGTATGTCTCAACGGCATCAAACTCAGCGACCCGCCAGTAGTAAGTCTTAGCCATTTTAAGTGTGTCGGGAGAAGGAGAATAGGTTGCAACTCCCTGTGGGAGTCCACCAGTGGCGTTGTCCACCTCGTCGAAATTGTCGCCGAAATATACGGTGTGCAATTTTGCTCCGAAACCTGGTGTCCAGCTAAGCTGTATATCCGGGTTTATCAACTCGGCACCATCAGCCGGTACGGGGTCATAGGCGGTTTTGGGTGGAACTGTAAAGC
>JBGVTO010000303.1:0-3698 GCA_041862635.1 Phycisphaerae bacterium
GGCGCTCGTCCGAAGCTCCGTCCGATTCGCAAGGACGTCAGTGGCCGACTTTCAGACTGGTATCTCTCTCCTAAAGCCAAACGTGTCCTGGTCGAAAGTCGCGGCGATATCTGGTCATTACCGGCCAAGAACGGTACCCCGCGCAATCTCACCCGCACGAGCGGTATCGCAGAACGTGAGCCTTCCTGGAGTCCGGATGGAAAATGGATTACCTACTTTTCAGATGAATCCGGTGAAAACGAGCTTGTTATACAACCGGCCGATGGGAAAGGTAAACCAGAAACTATCACCTCCATGGGAGCCGGCTACCGCTATCAACCAGTATGGTCGCCTGATTCCAAGTGGATGGTTTTGACCGACCATGAAAGCAGGTTTTATGTATTCAATGTCGAGCAGCGCAAAGTCCATTATTTCGACCGTGAAAACATCAGTGGGTGGCGCTGGGGAGTTCCCAGAGAGTTTCGTTGGTCATCCGACTCACAATGGCTGACCTACACCAAGCCCAACATGGATAATATGAACGTGGTCATGCTTTACAACGTTCAGAAAGACGAGCTCCACCAGATTACTAAAGGCATGTTCGTTGATTATCTTCCTACGTTTGACCGCAAAGGAGACTTTTTATACTTCTTCGGTGAGCGAGAAATTTTGCAACCTAAATACGCTGATGCCGGTCTGACTTTTATTTACGACGACACTGCCGTATTGCATGCGGTTCCTTTGCGAAAGGATGTCTCGAATCCCTTCAAAGCAAAGAGCGATGAAGAAGAGCCGGAGAAAGAGAAAAAGGACGAGAAGGACGACGAAGACAAAGAAGATAAAGATAAGGACGGCAATGATGACGAGAAGCCTGAGGGAGAAGAGCCCAAAGATTCGGACAGCAAGGAATCCAAGAAAGAAAGGGAAACCGAGGAACCTGCCGAGTCCGCAGATGAGGACGAAAAAAAGGCAGACGACAAAAAGGATAAAGATAAGGAAAAAATCAAGCCGGTCGAAATCGAGCTTGAGAATATGGAAACGCGCTGCTACCGTGTGCCTATTAAGCGCGGGCAGTTTTCTTACCTTGGAGTCAACGATAAGAACCATTTGATTTATTTGCGCCGTGGTGAGGAGAGCACACTCCAGTACTTCGACCCCAATGATGAAAAACGCGAGGAGAAAACGATTCTCAAACAGGTAACCTTCGTGTCTATGACGCCGGACGGCAAAAAGCTTCTGGTTCGTAGTGAGGGTAAGACCGGCATCATCGACGCCAAGCCCGACCAAAAGCTCGAGAATCTGGTCGTAACCAAGCCGATGAACGTGGTGATTCAGCCCCGAGAGGAGTGGCGGCAAATCTTCAATGACGCATGGCGATTCATGCGTGACTACTTCTATGACCCACACATGCACAAGGTCGATTGGCCCGCGATACGTAAACAGTACGAGGCCATGTTGGACGACTGTGTGTCCCGTCGCGATGTTGGGTATGTCATTGCAGAGATGATTAGCGAAGTCAACGCAGGTCATACCTACTACGGCGGTGGTGACGTGGACTCCGGCCCCCGAGAATCAATCGGCTATCTTGGTGTGGACTTCGAACTCGACCAGGGATACTACCGCATTGCAAAGATTTATGAGGGCGGCATTTGGGACACTGATGCCCGCTCTGCTTTGCATGAGCTGGACGAGAAAGAGCGCGAACAGTTTAAGTATCTTTTCAAAGTCAATGGCGTTCCGGTCGATACATCCAAGGCGCCCTGGGCGGCTTTCGAAGGCCTGGCCGGTCAAACCGTAACGCTGACCGTCGGGGTCAAGCCTGATCCTGAGGAGGCATCGAAAGTGGTTGTGAAGCTACTGGGTTCCGAATATGACGTGCGTTATCGGCATTGGGTTGAGAGCAATCGCCGGTATGTCGAAAAAGAATCCGGCGGTCAGGTTGGTTATATATACGTACCGGACACAGGGAACCGTGGACAGCGCGAGCTCTTCCGCCAGTTCTACGGCCAGATGAACAAGGGTGCGCTAATCATCGACGAACGCTGGAACGGAGGCGGTAATATTGCAGACCGGTTCATTGAGCTGCTGAACCGTCCGATCTACATGCACATATTTGAGCGTTATGAAAACGACTGGCGGGTTCCGACCCTGAGCCACCAGGGCCCCAAATGTATGATGATCAACGGCGAGGCAGGCTCAGGCGGGGACATCTTTCCCTACCTCTTCCGCAAAGCCGGACTGGGAAAACTCATTGGCATGCGAACCTGGGGCGGTGTGATCGGTATTTCCAGGAATCCATCCCTGATTGACGGCGCTCGATTGACCGTGCCGTTTATCACCTTCTATGAAACAGACGGCACGCTAACTATGGAAGGGCACGGTGTGGATCCGGATATTGAAGTTATCGATGACCCCGCGTTAATGGTTGAGGGAGGCGATCCGCAGCTTGATGCCGCCATACAACACATGCTGGATGAGCTTAAGAGAAATCCCTATGTACCGGCCAAACGACCGCCCTACCCGGATCGCAGCGGAATGGGCATTCTTGAGGAGCAAAAATAGCAAAATCCCACTCATGGTCTGTCAAGTTTGAATCTGTAAGTTGTCTACCCACGGTTAGGTGGCAGCCTCAAAGCCGCTCGTCTCGGCGAAGGCCACGCCGTAGCCAGGGAAGGCTTTGGGGATGGTGAATGCAGGAGAAGCCATCCCCAAGCTGCGCTTGAGGCTGCCACCCTTCCAAGCTATCAAATCAAATTTGACAGACTAATACGTCCATACACAAATTGTTGTCACTTTTTTCCTGACTGTTAGAGCCAAGTACACGAAAAGGCGCAAAAACAGTAGAAGCATTGGGGTGGATTTGGTAAAATAGGGTATCGGAAGGTTTTGGGAATGTCGCTAAAGTGACCTAAAACGTGGAATTCCGGATCACACTGAGTGTGAGGAGAGGTTGTACGAGGCTAGTTAGGGGGGATCTTACTGCTATCATTAGAGAATGGAACGGACACTTATGATAGACCAAGGTCGACACCGGTGGAGTTTGTTGGCGATGACCTGTGTGGTCGTCTTATGGACCACGCGGCCCAGCATGGGACTTGTGGTGAGCGAGGTGATGTACCACCCGGCCGAGGGTGGAGGAACGTACGAATTCATTGAGCTGTACAACAACCGAGCCATCTTCGAAGACCTCACAGGATATGCTTTCACAAACGGCATCAGCTATGTGTTCGAGCCGGGAACGATTATTGGGCCCAAGGAGTACCTGGTGGTAGCGTGCGAGCCTGCCGCCCTGGAGGCGGCGTATGGGATTGGTGGTGTGCATGGTCCTTTTGACGGTCAACTCAGCAACGATGGCGAGCGGGTCGAGCTGTCTAACGGCAACGGGGAGATTATTATCTCGTTCCGATACAACGACGGAAGGCCCTGGCCGGCCTCGGCTGATGGGGCTGGGCACTCGCTGATTCTCGCGAAGCTTGGGGGGGACCCGGAGGAAGCCTCAACATGGTCGCCCAGCATGTTTATCGGTGGCACACCGGGCGGGCCGGATGAGGTCCAGATTGCGCCTGGAAATCCCACTCAGGTAACGCTTGTTGATGTGGGCCACCCTGGGCGGTATTTCAAAGGGACAGAAGAACCATCGCCGGTCCGTGGCAGTAAAACCAACACCATCTGGACGCAACTGCAGTTCAACGACGACCCCGGCTCGACTACGTGGCTCG
>JBGVTO010000304.1:0-26624 GCA_041862635.1 Phycisphaerae bacterium
GCAGCATTTCCCAGCGGACGCTTTCGACCGGCCCATCGAGAACCGGCTCGGCTGGGTGGGCATCCGCAGCGGCCAGCGGTGGATAAATGAATCGCCCATCTCCGTTACCCCATGGTCTTTTATCGCCGTTGGGTGTGCTGTAACCGGAGCGCCAGCCCATTGGGTCCTCGTAGGGGTTCTGGGGATGCTCACGGTCCGGATAGGCGGCGGAGCTGGCCCAGTAGTTCGTCTGCCAGACTAAGATGCCGTCGATTTTATGTTTCCAACTCTGCCAGAGCCAGACTCGCAGCTCAGTGCCAGGGTGGTCGATAAACAAAGTGCAATAGGGTGCCTTGGGGCCGGTACAAACATACCACCAGAATTTTTCGCCGTGCTGCCGCCTTTGTTCAGCGGGCTCGTGTTTGTAGTTATTAGAAACGGAGCACCAGATATTTGGCCCTCCGACCAGGCTTGGTTCGACCTGCTCGGTCAGCATACGATTGATGTCCGGCGCTGCCTGCTTGAGCTTGGCGAACCCGTTCATAACGAACTCATAATCTTTAGGGGCGGGCTCATCGAACCAATAGACAAAGGCCTCGTCGAGCCAGCCTTTTTCGCGCAGGTGCTCCTGGACCTCACGGCAGTAGGTGTTAAAAGCGGCTTTGTAATGGGGCGTATCCTCACTGAAGCCGAGCAGTTCCGGCTCACGTCGGGAATGGAAAGTCCCGCCGCCGAGGCCCGGGATGCTGAGCCGAAAGGAGTTAAAGTAGTAGTAATCGATTCCTCGTTCCATCGCTTTGTCCCAGGCTGTCCAGTCAAAGACCGGCTTAACTTGTTCGGGTTCAAGTGACTCAGGGTCTTTGGGCCAGGTAACTTTCAATTCGTCCAGGGGCGCAGGATTGTAGGGCGAGATATGATGGGCGCTGAAGCTGGCCCAGTACTTATCGAGGACCTGCCGTTTTTGCTGAGAATCGGAGAGTTTCTGATAGCGGAATACATTGGACGTGGAAAAGCCAAAGGCCGTTGTGCAGGTCATCCGGTCGGGAAGAATGAAATCATAGACCCTGACGCGCAGTCTAACATTGGCACTGTAGTTTTGTCCAGCAGGGTGAATGCTGCCGGTATAAACTCCTGCCGGGACCTTGCGTGGGACTTTGACGCGAATCCAAAATGGCTGATTTTTACCCGCCTCCAGCTCGATAGGTTCGTTAATCGGAGGCAGCGGGTCCGGCCAAAGACCGGGCACTGAACTTTTGTCGGTTGGGTGCGTGACATTGACATATCGCACTTCGAGCACTTCCACGTTCTCAGCGGGAATAGCTGCTCCGCCGGCCCCCGTCAACGCTTCCGTGCGCACGGTAAAATCCTTCAAGGAGACTGTTGGCCGAACTACTAATTGCGCCGCCTCAGCTTCGTTCTGGGCGGCGCGTATCACAATTGTTCGGCCTTTTGTTTCCGGCAGCGGTTTGTCCGGACTTATTTTCCAGCCGGACGAGGCCCACCATAAACCGACCCGTTCAGTCGAGCCGGCAAGCAGCTCACCGTAGGGGGCATTAAAATAATCGCTTCTTTGAGCCAATAAACTCTGGCTGCTCTGCAATACTACCAGGCAAAGAATTGTTCTTAACATAGGACATCACCTCCAAAGCGGATTTTCAACGTTAATTTGGCCGACCCCGCACCAATTGAGCTTAGGCTCACCCCGTTAGACCCAGCAACGCTGGGTTCCGATCAAAACCCGCCGTTGGCGGGACTTCCCATAGTGGACTGTCAGGCTTTCGGCGCCGATTTCTAACGGGGCTCACGCCTAATTGGTGCGGGGTGGGCCGTCACTCAATTTTCAACTATAAATCTCAATCCGTCAAGAGCTTCTTTAGTTTGGCGGGCATAATTCTGCGATAATGGAATGAATATTGACCTTTAATTACAAAAGTTTTAAAATAGAAATGTTAATATTAACCTATGTAAAATCCAGACCAGGCATACTTTGAAAATGAAAAAGAATCTCGAACAAATCGCAGGAGAAGATGGCCGATTCAGCCCGCCGGGCATCAGGTTCGTTTATGAAGGACTCGGCTATGCGGCAAAAAAAGTTACTGTCGAACCCAAACACGTTACCGGCCAGGTCCTCTGCGAGGGACTAAGGAAATTAGCTCTCGAAAAGTGGGGCAGAATGGCAATGGTAGTTTTGAATGCCTGGGGCATTAAAACAACACATGATTTCGGCGAAATTGTTTATCTTATGATAAAGCACAAATGGATGAGCGCCCAACCAGCAGATTCAATCGATGATTTCAACGATGTCTATGATTTCAAGACCGTTTTTAAAGACCAGTTCGAATTCTAAACTCAGATACAAAATCGCCTAAAACTTAAAGACTCATTTTGGGGTGGCGAAATAATATTGCAGGCCCGACATTATCATGTGCACGCCGATAGAAGCGATGAACAGACACATCACTTTTGAAAATACCGTGCAGACCATTTTGCCGAGAAACTTGTGGATAGGCTCGATGAACCGCATTATAAGCCAGAGTATGCCGAAGACCACAGCGATTGCAACTACTGCTTTTACAGGCCCGGAACTTTCGAGTGTTGTCAGGCTGGTTACCATTGCACCAGGCCCGGCAAGCAGCGGACAGGCCAACGGCACACAGCCAATCTCATAAGGGCTGAAAGTGCCTGTTACCATTACCGACCTCCGCAGCGAGCCGAATATCAGATGGTCGATGGCGATAATCAGCAGCAGTATCCCGCCGGCAAGCTGCAAATCAGCTAATTGAATATGAAAGATACGATTCAACACCGCATTGCCGGCGAATGAAAAGCCCAGCAGAATCAGCACGCCAACAGCCACAGCCGTATTAAAGGCCTTTTGACTTTGACCTTTGGGAGTATGCTCGGCAACATGGAGCAATATGGGGATATTGCCTATTGGGTCAACAATCGCAAATAAAGCTAAAATCGCTTCAACATAAGACATTTTATTATAATCGGCTGATTCAGAACCAAAAGTGCAGTTGATTTTTGAGTTTGCCGCCGATTACGTAGAATGAAAATTACTGTTGTCTTGTAGCGTTCTATTCTAATTCGAGTATGAAAGCCTGGTCGCATCTGCTTGATAGATGCTCCGGCTCGTATTCGACAAATCCGTAGCTTTTATACAAACTAATCGCTTCTTTCAGGACAGAAGCGGTTTCCAAAGTCATTTTCTTAAATCCGATTTGCCTTGCTTTTGACAAGGCATCTTCCAGCAATAATTTACCTAATCCTTTGCTTCTATACGAGCTGTGTAAATACATTTTACGAAGCTCACATGTTTGCCCATCGACCGGATACAGCCCGTAAGCTCCGATTATTGAGCCATCCTCTTCTTCAAGCACATAAAACGTCCCGCCTCGTTCAAAATAAGAATCCTCAATATCTTTGATGTCGGCATTGGTGGCAACCGGGTCCGGCTTTAAGTTATATTCTTTTAAAATGCCATAGACTAACTGAGTCACTTTCTCGCAATCTTTATTGTTTGCTGGCCTCAATCTCGGCCACTGATTTTTTTGCATGCGTTCTCTCTCGATATGCTATCTGCCTCTATAAATCACGGCTAATTGTATCCTGCCCGCAGCGAAAATCAAAATGGGAAATTAAAAGACAAAAAAATCCCCCGATTTCGGGGGATTCTTTTAATGCCTCCATTCATTTTGTTACCGCAAATAGTTCTTCTTAGGGCTCACCATATATCGCCTGGATTCCAAGAATGTCTCCTAATCCTAAATCCCTCTTTGCAATGTCACCCGGCCAGGTATAAGCGTGCATCGTGAGCGCACCGTCCTTGGGTGAATTAAGGTCAGCCAGATTCAGCGTATGGCCTGCTTCGTGAGTCGCTACGTTCCACACGTCTAATTCTCCCGTAGCAGGATAAGGATTATAAGGGTTAGAGTATTCTGGTAGAACACCCGCATCGTCAGTAGCCAGCCATACCTCATCTTTATCAAAGACAATGTCACAGTCTATCAACTCTTTGGTTCTTAAGTTGTACCAGAAATAAGTAGCGGCTATAATACCCCCGGGACCATCTATTGTTCCCCAGGAGACACTATTCACGTTATCCGCCTCATCCAGACTCGGGCCTACTGTATCATCATAGCCGACTGTAGCGTAATAAGTTGTTTCTACTGCGTTCCATTGAGCAAAAGCTGCCTTGACAGCATTATACGCGTTGTTTTGAACAGTCCCATCAGCATCGATTCCTGTTGGATTCACCTTAACCTCTATTGAGGGGTCGTCCCAGTAGTACCTTGGTGCCCAACGGCACATTTCAGTTTCCTCCGCTGGTGGATACCAGGGAGGGCTGGTCCAATATGGAATGTTGACGTATATTCCCATCTCTATCTCCGGCGGGGCCTTTGCACCTTTCCCTGCATCCTGACCTTGTTCATCGGGCTTGTTGCCTGCCGGGATTGCCGGCGATACAGCTAAAATCACAAGCAGGCTGATTAAAACAGCTATCAAAATTTTGGTCTTCATCATACTTCTCCTTTCCTGGATTTATAAAGATTATTTCTCGCTACAATTTAGACAGAACAGTTCCGCAAATCAATCTGGATTTTATTTTCATGCCACATCCTCCAGAACAAACGCTATATTTCCAACTTCACTTCTATGTTTTGTATCAAATTAAACCGCAAAGGTCAAGTAATTTATCACCAATTATCCACAAAAAGCTTCGGCATAATTTGGAATGATGAACTGTTGTGCGTTCTTGCAGCCAAAGCAAAATCCCCCGAGTTCGGGGGATTTTGTCAGACCAAACTGTATTTCTCTAATCCAGGAAAGTGCGCCGCAAGCCTTACTTTCCGTAAATTCATTTCCAGGTTTCAGGCAGTATTTGTCTATTTACTGGACCTCGAAGGTGGTCGAACCGCTGCCCGGATCATATCCTGACTTCGAAGCATCCGCTGTGATAGTGTATGTTCCAGTACCATCAGGCTTTTTGATCTTGAATTTGAACATTGCCGTACCGTCGGAGGCTGTAGTGCCATCTGCTCCGTATGTTTTATCGCTGGCTGTGTTTATCTCGGTGTGCACGGAGGCGCCTTCGACCCCCCCAACATCGTCGGTTACAGTAACTGTTATGTATACCCATTCACCGAGCGTGTAGATGTCATAGTCCGTATCCACATCGACGTACAGAGATCCCACGGAGGGTTCGTTGTCCACGGTAACACTGATTGAGTCGCTGGCTGTCTGCGCAACCGTGTCTGTTGCAATCGCCTCGATCGTGTGAGAGCCATCAGCTACCGTGCTGGTGTCCCATGATACGGAATAGGGAGAAGTCGTATCCACGCCGATGCTAACGCCGTCCACAAGGAATTCGACTTGGTTAACGCCATTGTCGTCGCTGGCGTATGCTTCGATAATTATCGTACCAAAGACTGTAGCGTCTTTAGCAGGATTGGTTATATACACTTCAGGTGGATCGTCGGGCGACGGCTCAGATACGCCTGCCGCAGCCGCTGCATTCAACAGGCCCCAGCCGTACTTTGGATCCCAACCAGGGTCTCCCAAATCATCAGCAGTGTCAAAAATACTATATTGAAGATCCAAGGCTAATGTACCGGCCACATGAGGACAGGCCATTGAAGTACCGCTCTTTGTGCCATATACGCCGCCTGGCAGAGTAGAGTTAATACTCACTCCCGGCGCTGAGATATCCAGGTCCGGTCCTGTGCTGGACCAGCGTGCTCTGGAGTCGCTCTGGTCGGTTGCTGCCACCGCAATGCACGAATCATACCTGGCGGGGTAAATAACGTTGTCACCTCTGCCCGCTGGATTGCCGTCGTTACCGGCGGCACACACGTTAAGAATGCCCGCCGCTGTAGCATTGTCGAAGGCCGCTTTGACAGCTGTGCCCGGGTCTCCGGAGCTACCGTAGCTGTTGTTTGTCACCTGTATCCCATTCTCGACGCACCACTCCAAGGCGGAGATAATATCGCTATAATATCCACTGCCACCAGCGTCCAACACCTTTAGGCCATACAGGTATGCCTCCGGCGCTACCCCCACCACGCCAAAGCCGTTATCCTCAGCTGCGACGGTGCCAGCCACGTGGGTGCCGTGACCGTTATCGTCCATCGGATCAGTTTCTTCGTTGACGAAGTCGTAACCGGCTTTGTAGTTGGCGTCCAGGTCATCGTGGTTATAGTCGATCCCTGAGTCAATGATGGCTACTTTCACTCCAGTGCCTTTATTACCGGCGTCGTGAACCGTGCCTGCGCCTATGCGCTTCACCCCCCAGGAGTTGTCCAGTTCAGCGTCAATCGCATAGACTTTGATATCTGGTTCAATGCTTACCACAAAAGGATTCCGCGAGAAGCCTGGCAATGCCGCCTCGGGTATTCGAATGGCTATGGCCTCGATGATATCATACACATGGTCCACTGCTCCGCCGGCACGAAGTACAGCCTGCTCTGCAGGACCTGGAGGGCCTTCGATAGTAACGATGTATCGCCCTATCTCCTGGGCACTGCTTTGTCCTGCAAGAACTACAAATATCATTAACAATACGGCTAAAACTTTTACTTGTGTTTTCATTTTTAGTTCCTTTCAATTTAATTCAATTTGATTAGAGAATATTATTTTATAAGTTAAAAAATTGGGCCTGATTATATTATCGGAATTATCATATGATTATTAAACAGTTTCTGTATTATCCCCCTTATTTTATTCATAAATAACTATCGAATTTCGCTGCAACTCAACGGAATGATTTGACAATTCATCGTGTTTTTTTCACGCCATATCCTCCCCAACGAACAGACTACATATCCTCCGCTTCCTCTTCGGAATTCTGTGTAATTATGTATTTTAACAGATTAGGCCCAAAAAGTCAATGGATTTATTCCGAATATTGCAGAATATTTTTGAAATTGTGTTTATCTAAGTCTATTGATAGTAATGCCTTAGAACGATAATCAGGACAAAAACTTCAAAATGATGTTTTTGTAATGCTCAACCGCTTTTTCCGTGTCACTGATTTCAATATACTCATTCGGCTTGTGGCAAAGCTGCGGCTTGCCCGGCCCAAAAATCACCACCGGTGCGCCTAACGAAGCAAAATGGGGGCCGTCCGTTGTAAAACCCACAGCCTTAGTTTCATTAGTCCCAACAGCCGAGCAAAAGTCTTTAACAAAATCACAGCTACAATCAGTTTCTAACGGCTGTACCTGGCGCAGCACCCTAACCTCCGCGTCAAATCGAGGATTTTCGGATTTCAACTTTGCAAAGATTTTTTCCAAGTCGGTAATAATATTCTGATGGTTTTGCTCCGGCAAAGTGCGGATGTCTATCCCGATGCTGCATTTATCCGGCACAACGTTAAGTGCTTCCCCGCCGGTAATAGTATTGACGCTCATAGAACACTCGCCTAACAGCTTGTGTGGCTCGGTGGGGATGTCGTAATTTTCCAGCTTATCCAGCACAGAGCGCATTGAAGTTATCGCATTTACGCCCAATTGCGGCGTTGAGCCGTGAGCGGACTTGCCTTTGGTTGTAACTTCGAGCCACAGCATTCCGCGATGCGCCGTAACAATTGCAAAATCCGTCGGCTCAGGAATAACCACACCGATAAGGTCAGGCAATCGGCTGCGGTCGTTAATAAATCTCTTTGCACCGCAGCTATCGGTCTCTTCACCCCCAGCGGCTACAAATACAATATCGCCCTGTAGCTTCGTGCCGGAATCGATAATCTGTCTGATAGCGGAAACGGCTGCAGCGATGCCACCCTTCATATCCGCCGAGCCTCTACCGTAAATTTTGCCGTCGCTTTCAGCCGCCCCAAAAGGGGGCTTTTCCCACTTCGCTTCGCCAGGCCCGACAACATCGAGATGGCAGGCAAATATAAGCGCACCCTTATGCCCGCCGGACTTTACCTGTGCGATAATATTCGCTCTGGTTTGCTCCCAGGTATCTATTCGGGAATCTATCCCGGAGCGGCTAAGCTCGGCCGAGATTACTTCCGCCGCAGCTAATTCCCCCTTCTGCGGCGTGCTTTCAGCCTGAACGAGTTTTTTCAACAGCTCTTTCATAGCACGGCAATTATACAGCCGGACGCGATAAAAGAAAAAACAGAAAAAATTTTGTTGCAGATTAAATATGAGCGAAGATAATGAAGGGTTTGAAAATTTAAGAGCCGGGCAAAGGAGCGTAAATGGGACCAGTATTGAATGGGCTGATTAAACTTCAAAGTGTTGAAAATCGTCTGCGGGTTGAAAAGGCAAAACTTACAAGGTGCAGAAGAAACGTAATTATTCAAGAAAATCAAATCAGAACTCTCCAAAATGCTCTCGAAGCAAAAAAAGAGGAGGTCCAGTTGAGTAAGGTTCAGTTCGACCGCCTCGAATTGGAGCTCAAGTCCAGAGACGAACAGATAACAAGGTTAAGAGCTTCCCTCAACACCGCAAAAACAAATAAAGAATACTCCGCAGTCCTCACTCAGCTCAACACAACCAAAGCAGACAATTCCAAGATAGAATCCCAATCTCTGGAATTACTGAAAAATATTGAGGCCGATGAAGCCGAATGCGAAGAAATAAAAAACCAGATAAATGAGCAAATACAACATCTCGAGCAACTCCGAACCGAAGTCGAGACGCTGGCAGGCAAATACCAGGCCGAAATTGACGAAATCCAGGCTGAATGGGACCAGGTTGCACAGACCATACCCGACAAACCGCTGGAGATATTCAAACGCGTCACCGAAACCTATGATGGCCAGGCTGTTGCAGTGATTGAACAGCAAGAAGGCAAAAAGGAGGCCTATAGCTGTGGGGGCTGCTTTATGGGCATTACCGCTGAGTGTGTTAATCTGCTTATGACCAAGGACGATATAATCCGCTGTCCCAATTGCACGAGGATACTTGTCCTCGGCGATTTACAGTGAACTAACTCGTGCCACAGGTAATTTTGAAGTGAACTAAAGTGCAGTTTTCATTTAAGGTTGTCGATGCTCATCCCGCCCGTCGAAGACGGGACTCGTATCGATGCTCTTCATAGAAGCTTGAAACTCGCTTCTACTCAAGCATCCAATGTCGAGCTTCCAGTTTCGATACCAGCTTCGACACCGACAAACAAGCTTCTACAACTGGGTAACTTTAGCTCACTTTAGGCGCTTCGGAGATGATACATTGTCTGACAAAATAATCGCTCATATAGATGGCGCCAGCAGAGGTAACCCGGGCCCGGCCGCTGCCGGTTTCGCCCTAACTGATTCAGCCGGGACACAACTACAGGCGAAAGCCTTCTTTTTAGGCCAGGCTACGAACAACATAGCCGAATATAGCAGTCTCATAAAAGCTCTCGAGGCTGCAAAACAAATCGGCGCCGAACAGCTAACGGTTTTTAGTGACAGTGAGCTGCTCGTCAAACAAATTAACGGCCAATATAAGGTAAAAAGTGAGCAAATCAGGCCCCTTTTCCGCCAGGCCATCAATTTGCTCGGCGAATTCAAAACCTGGAAGGTCCGGCACATCGCCAGGGAGAAAAACAAAGAAGCCGATAGACTCGTAAACCAGGCATTAAATCTCGGCACAGATATTGAAAACGAACCGGAACTCGTCACAAAAAACCAAAAGCCGATTCGGCTCGGCATGCTAATCAGCGGCGGCGGCACAACATTGTTGAATATCCTCGAATATATAAAACAGGGCCGGCTAAATGCCGAAGTCGCCCTTGTAATAAGCTCACGTTCGACAGTGGCCGGCGTCGAAAGGGCGAAAAACGCCGGGCTTGATGTAAAGATAATCCGCAAAAAAGATTACTCCGATATCGATGAATTCAGCAAGCGCATCGAAGATGAGTTCGCTGCCGCAAACGTTGACCTCGTCGTCCAGGGCGGCTGGCTCTGCCTGTGGAAAATACCCGCACGATTCGAAAATCGCGTAATGAACATACATCCCGCTCTGCTGCCGAGCTTCGGCGGGCAGGGCATGTGGGGACATCACGTCCACGAGGCGGTATTAAAAGCAGGGTGCAAAATAAGTGGCTGCACAGTGCATTTTTGCACGAACGAATATGATAAAGGACCAATAATCGTCCAGCGAGCCTGCCAGGTCAAAGACGACGACACCCCGGATACCCTTGCCGCCAGAGTTTTTGAGCAGGAGTGTATCGCATATCCGCAGGCCATAAGGCTGTTCGCCGAAGGTAAACTGCTTGTTCAAAACGGCGTAGTAAGAGTGAAATCATGATTTGAACTGCGGCTGGTTGAGTAGCCGGTTAACTAATCAACTAATCAGCCAATGAACTAATCGCTACTTTGATTTTGCAACGGCAGGTTCACTTTCCTTTGGCTCGGTTACTTCAAAACCCTCAAATTTCAAATGCTCTTCGTCCTGCACATCAATCTTAATAAGGTTTTTGCCTTTGAATTTGCCCGATAACACAGATTCCGAAAGCGGGTCTTCTATATAGTGCTCGATGGCCCTTCGCAGCGGTCTTGCACCGAATTCGGGGTTATAACCTTTATCGATGAGGAATTCTTTTGCCTGGTCGGTCAGTTCCAGTTTAAAGCCGTGGTCGGTCAGCCGCTTGAACACCTTCGCAAGCTCGTAACCGACAATCGTTTGCAAGTCTTCTCTTGTTAACGCCTTAAAGACTATCGTATCATCAACCCGGTTCAAGAACTCCGGCCTGAAGTGATGCTCAACCTCTTTCTGAAGGATATCTTTCATCTTCTCATAATTCGCCTCAGGGCCCTTTTTGCTGAAACCAAAGCCGGATTGATTTTTAATCAGCTCGGCACCAATGTTGCTCGTCATAATTAGGATGACGTTCTTAAAATCAACGCTTCGTCCAAAGCTGTCGGTCAGCCTGCCCTCGTCCATAATTTGAAGAAGTATGTTGTAAACATCCGGCTGTGCCTTTTCTATTTCGTCCAGCAGCAGAACAGAGTAGGGCCGGCGTCTAACCCTTTCGGTCAATTGCCCACCTTCTTCGTAGCCCACATACCCGGGAGGAGCACCCACCAATCGACTCACATTGTGCTTCTCCATAAATTCGCTCATGTCCAGACAGATAAGAGAATTCTTATCGCTGAACAGAAACTCCGCCAGGGCTCGTGCAAGCAGCGTCTTTCCCACGCCGCTGGGACCCAGTAATATAAAGCAGCCCATCGGACGATTCGGGTCCTTCAGGCCGCTTCTGCTGCGTCTTACCGCTTTAGCCACAGCGTTGATTGCCTCATCCTGCGAAACCACCGTCTTATGCAGCTCAACTTCAAGCTCCAGAAGTCTCTGGGTTTCCTTCTTCTCCAGTTTCGTCAGGGGCACACCGGTCATATTACTGACGACCTCCGCAATAGTCTCTGCATCCACGACGCCGGTCGTTTCTTTATTTTCCTCGTACCATTTTTTATGCATTTGCGTCTTTTCGTCAAGAAGCTGCTGGGCTTCGTCTCTCAGTGCCGCCGCATGCTCATAGTCAGCGTTTCTGACAGCATCGTCTTTTTCTTCTTGCAGTTTTTCTATTTTTTCCTCTATCTGCGTCAAATCCAGCGGCGGAGTCATATTCTTGAGTCGAATTCGTGCACCGGCTTCATCGATAACATCGATTGCTTTGTCAGGCAGGCACCTGCCGGTGATGTATCTGGTCGATAGCTCTACCGCCTGGAAAAGGGCCTCGTCGGTAAAGTGTACCCTGTGGTGTTCCTCATAGCGGTCCTGAAGCCCTCTGAGAATATCCAGCGTTTCATCTTTTGAAGGCGGCTCGACAATTATCGTCTGAAACCGCCTCTCAAGAGCGCCGTCTTTTTCGATATGCTTTCTATACTCATCCAGAGTAGTAGCACCGATACATTGAACTTCTCCCCTGGCAAGGGCCGGCTTAAGCACATTCGATGCATCGATAGCTCCCTCAGCTCCACCGGCTCCCACAAGCGTATGAAGCTCGTCAATGAACAACACAACGTTCTTGGCCCTTCTGACCTCGTTAATGACTGCCTTTATTCGCTCCTCGAACTGCCCGCGATATTTCGTCCCAGCCACCATCATCGCCAAATCAAGCACCACCATCCTCTTTCCCTTGAGGATTTCCGGCACCTGCTTGTTGATTATCTGCTGGCTCAGGCCCTCGACAATAGCAGTCTTGCCAACTCCTGCTTCGCCCAACAGAACCGGATTGTTTTTCGTTCGTCGGCAGAGTATCTGCACTAACCGCTCAATCTCCTTCTTTCTGCCGATCACCGGGTCAAGCTCACCGTCGTCTGCCAATTGTGTAAGGTCTCTGCCGAAGCTGTCCAGTGCCGGCGTCTTGCTTTTCGCCTTTCGGCCTACCGTTGGACTCATCTTCATTCCGAGGGCGGCAGGGCCGTTATCAACTCCCGCTCCTAACAGATTCAGAACCTCCTGACGAACATCCTCAAGCTTCAAGCCAAGATTCATAAGAACCTGAGCCGCTATACCTTCGCTCTCCCGCAGCAGACCCAACAGGATATGTTCGGTACCAACGTAATTGTGGTTGAGCGACCGGGCCTCTTCGATTGCGTACTCAATAACCTTCTTGGCCCGCGGTGTCTGCGGCAGCTTGCCCATCGTAACCATATCCGGGCCGCTCTTGACCAGCTTTTCAACCTCGAGCCGCAGCTTTTTTATATCCACATCAAGGTTCTTCAGAACCGTAGCACCAACTCCGCTGCCTTCCTTAACCAGTCCCAGCAGGATATGTTCGGTCCCTATGTATTCGTGGTTAAATCGCTGGGCCTCCTGGTTGGCCAACGCCATAACCTTACGTGCACGGTCTGTAAAACGCTCAAACATCTTTTACCTCGAAATCTACTATCAGAATGTACTAAAGCTTCCCTATATCACTCGTGCCTCAATGAGCTACGAGTATTGATCATCAATCTATATTATACCACACTCAGCCAATTCTGTCAAATACGCAAAATCCAACCTTGTATCCTCTTTCATAGGGCTGATAATGCCTGTATTTATATCCCTTAAATCGGGCTGATGTTCGTTTTCGGACCAACATTTTTCTTCAGTTCCAATTTTATCGACAAAAACAGACATCGACTTTTCAGTTACCTGCCCGGCTAAGGACTTTTTCTTTCGTCCGGAATCAATCATCAATTATTAAAAAAAGGGGCTTATACCGAGCTATTCAGTATAGGCCCCCGATTCCCTGCACTTGCGTAATCACAGGTACAAGTGATGCAAATCTGCTATATCAATTGTGCAACTAATTGATACTTAAATCCTGGTTTACGGTGCCGGCTCTGGCTCTGATGGCCGATACAGCCGAATGTCGTCGAAGAACATTGTACCCGAGCCGCCAGGCTGCGGATTTTCCTTGTTGCCAAAGCCGATAGAAAGTTTGCTGACATCGGTCAGAACAACGCCGGTATCACTGAGCTCTTGCAGGTCGATATTCCATTCCGTCCACGTATCTATCAGTGCTGCATCGGAGTCATCGTGGTACACCGTTGCAGCCGTGCCGCTACCATCTTCCACAGTTACATACATCAGTTCAGCCTCATTACTGAGCATCCCGACGTCCTGGTCGATCCACTGCGGCTCAACACTCATGTCGGGGAAGCTGACATTCGAGAATTTGGCCTCACACGTAAGCTCAGTGTTATGGCTGGTCAGCGCTAAGCCTATGTACATAGGTGTATTCATGGCGACCGTCGTCAGATTCAACTGTGTCCACGTGTTACCATCCGCTGAATAATAGGCCCTGACAAGTCCTCCTACGGTACGCTCTAATTTTACCCACTGAGGGGCGGTAATGCCTTCTTCGAAAAACCTGTCCGTAATACCGCCTGCGGTGTTGCGAAACTGGAACCGGACCCCGTTTTCAGGAGTTATGAACAACGCCACGTTGCGCGATCCCGGCTCAAGCGTATCGCGAATCATCACGCCGGCCTTGGCAAAGGGATCTGTGTTATCCAGACTCTCGACTTTTGCTGAAATCGAGGCGGCGCCGGAGACCTGCTTGAAGGCGAAGTGGAACTCATCAGAGTTAGCCCAGATGTCCGTGCCCGCGGCGACCATCGTATATGTTCCAGTCGGGCCTTCAGTGAAGCCGCTGACATACGCCGGATGTCCCCTGAACCACAGCGACAATACTCCAACGCCTTCTCTGGTCCAGTCCTGCGCGGGACTAAGCGAACGTTCAGCTTCTGAATAATTTGCTGTACCACTGTTGTCATAGAAAAATGGCATTGACTGCTTGCCCCCGTGGACAATACTTTGCTCGGCAGCGGGAGGATTAGGATAGCCGACAGTAGAGCCGTTTGCCTCGACCTCCCAACCGTCTAACCAAGCTTCATATATAATATTGGGCGAAAAATCGGTGTAGTCCTCAAAATCGTCCACGATAAAATGGTCGATTACCGTAAAGCTCCATGTATTTCCTTTCCATGGACTATTCGGCTCGGCATCATTGAACTCATCAACCCGCCAGTAATAACTCTTGGCGAATTCGAGAAGGCCGGGAGGAGCATAAGTAGTACCTTCCTGGTTTTGGCTGACCAGTACGCCCTGCGGATTGGTTCTGCTGGCTTCGTTGACATCGTTGAAATTGTCGCCGAAGTACACATCGTGCGAGACGGCGAAATCTCCCGGTCGCCAGCTAAGGCTCACCCCCATATCCTGATACTTGGCACCATCAGCCGGGGTGGGTCCCAAGGCATACGGAATTCTTTCACCGCCTTTCATAATAGCCTGAATCTCGGTCTCGGTCAGGGCATAATCATAAATGCGTACTTCGTCGAGTGACCCGTGGAAAGTTCTATCAAAAACATTGGGACGATTACTGTTATATCCGATTTCGACCTGCGCCTCAACATTCGGACCAATTGAGAATGGTTTAGGGCCCTCTTCATCGACGCCGTTGAGATAAAGTACGGCATTGGTTCCGTCAAACGTCATGGCAAGGTGCACCCATTCGTTTTTCGGCATAATGGAGAAGGGAATCGACCCGACAGGTTCATACGAAACACCCACTCTGTCAGTATAATCGGCACTCGAATGGCCTCCCCACAACTCGAACTGGAACATCATGGTGTCTGCGCCCCATCCGGCCGACTTGGTGAAAAAATGCTGAACCTCCGTAGTTATCGTTCCGTCCCAGAACGCCCAGAGGGCAACAGTGAATTGTCCCGTACCATTTGTAGGGTCGAATATTCCACAGTCCATTCCTATGCAAATGTCCGGGTTGAATGCAATTGCGCCGCCGAAACCTGGCGGGCCGATTACCCATTCCGGGGTTCCGAGCAGGGTCCCATCGTGATTATTGCCGGAACTGTCCATGGCGATGTCACCGGAACCCTCGTTAAACCTCCACCAGGCGACGAGGTCTGCCTTGGCTGCGCTGGTGAGGACCATGCCGAGCACCAGAGCAAAAGGAAATACATAGTTCAATTTTTTAGACATAATAATCCTCCTTCGAAAAATAAATATAGGTTGTCAATTGAAATACACAATATCTTCCCTGCGGAACACAGAGGTTTCATGAAGAACTCAGTGTCCCGAATAGTGCATAATTCCTCCTTTTATTCGGAAAACTATAAGGATTCCACACCTCAGAGGGCCAAAACGACAAATACCCGCCTCTGCTCGTGTAAGCTTATTCTATGTTATTTATACTAAATCAACATCTCTGCCGTCAAGGAAAATCCCTCGAATTACGCATTCCTTTTCAATACTATCAATTAAAATCTGCAATCTAAAATTCGATATTCACTTTTTGTCTGTCATCCGACTTCTGTCTTCCGTCCTTTATCCCTTTTCCCGATGCTTCTGGGCACAATAATATTGATTAGGTTTAGTGTTGAGCTTATATTGTGGCCGAACATTGACTGAAGGTCTGGAGTTTCTTAGTGAGTGAGCACGGTAATATTCGGAGGGACCCCGCAAGGCGGGAACCCAAAGTTGACGTCTCGGCGACTTTTGCGTGTATTGGGGCGTTGACTTTCTGGGCATTGGGGCCGATATTTATAAAATACCTGACGGGTTATCTGGATTCGTGGACACAAAACCTGCTGCGATATTCGGTGGCGTCTCTGGTCTGGCTGCCATTTCTTTTCTTTTCCATCAAAACAAAACGGCTCGATACAAGGGTCTGGCGAAGGGCTGTTGTGCCGGGTGCGGCAAATGTCGTTATGCAGAGCTTGTTCGCCTGTGCTTTTTACTATATCGGTCCTGCCTTTATGGTTCTGTTAGGGAAATCGTCTATTATCTGGATAGCGAGCTTTTCGTTAATATTCTTTCCCGAGGAAAGGACGTTAGTTAAAAGCAAACGTTTCTGGTCGGGGTTGGCGCTTTCGGCGATGGGGGTAATCGGAGTGATGTATTATAAGGAAGATTTCGCAGCGGCCGGGACACTGACGGGTATAGTTATTACTCTTGCGATGGCTATTATGTGGGCGGTATATATAATTTCTGCGAGAATCGCTTTTAAGGATATTGACTCTCGGCTCTGTTTTTCAGTTATAAGCATATATACGGTTTCTGGGCTATTTTTGCTCGCACTTTTATTTGGTCAGATAGGGGACTGCGTGAAAATGGGCCCCTGGCAGTGGGCGTGCGTTGTGATTTCGGGGGCGACGTCCATAGCACTATCCCATACGCTGTACTATGCTGAGATGAGGCGCATCGGGGCAACAATTCCGGGGCTTGTTATGTTGGCGCAGCCGTTTATTGTCCTTGCGATTTCCTATGTAGTTTTCAGGGAATCGTTGAATATTTTTCAATTGATTTTCGGGGTGGTTCTATTAGCAGGTTCGGGTCTTGCTATCTGGGCACAGGAACATCTTAAGCGTGGCTTGTGACTCAGGGATCGCAGTCTGTAACACGATAAATGCGTGGTGATTATTGGTAGTTATTCGGCGCCATCCCCAAGCGAGTCCCGCTCCCCGCTTTCTCGGGGACAAGTTTTGCGGGACTCGCTTGAGGCTGCCACCCATCAAATTGAATATTACTGAATACCGGTGAAATCCTGTGGTTGCACGATTGACAACGTGCGGCTGTAGGCGTTAAGATATATTAGCTCATTAAGCAGCCTACATTCAACAAAGACGTCAATGAAAATTTATAAAAAGATTTACACTTGAGGAGACAAACATGAACAAAGTCCTGAACGTCATTATTATATTGATTACAGTCTTTGCGATTTCTGGAGTTCAGGTTTTAGCCCAAACTCGTGAAAGAGCGGAAGTTCCTGAACAATACAAATGGAAACTGGAAGACCTCTGTCCTTCAGAGGGGGCGTGGAATGAAGCCAAGCAGAAACTAGTTTCTCAGTTCGATGAAGTTACAAAATACCAGGGTAAGCTGGCAGACTCTTCGTCTGAGCTATTAGCTTGTCTGGAGTTTGACAGCAGAGTTTCCAAAGAATTTGGGCGTCTGTACAGCTATGCGAGTATGAAATCCGACCAGGACACACGCAATTCGAAATATCTGGCAATGAAGCAGGAGATGCAGCAGCTTAGTACGGATTACAATTCTAAAGCAGCATTTATTACGCCGGAAATTGCCAAGATGGATATAGAAACAATTGATAGATTTATTGAGCTAGAGTCTGGTTTGAAGATATATAAGATGGGTTTGTATGACATACAGCGAAAGAAGGCCCATACTCTATCGGAAAAGGAGGAGAAGATATTGGCTGAGGCGGGTTTATTGGCCGACGGCCCATCCACAATTTATGGGATTTTCAGTAATGCGGAATTGCCTTATCCTGAGATTACATTAAGTGACGGCACTACGGCCAAGCTGACGAAGGCCGGGTACTCCCGCCATCGGGCCTCACCCAATCGAGATGACCGCGAGGCAGTATTTCAGGCGTTCTGGGACACGTTTACCAAGTTCAAAGGTACTTTCGGCACGCAGCTTTATGCAAATGTGAAGAAGGATATGTTCTATACCCGCACACGCGGCTATGAGTCTTCGCTTCACAGCGCGTTGGATGAGAATAATATTCCCACAGCCGTATATATGGCTCTTATCGAAAATGTTACCAACAATCTTGATTCATTCGGCCGTTTCCTGAATTTGAAAAAACGGATGTTAGGCGTAGAGACATTGAAATATTCGGACGTATATGCGCCGGTGGTTAAAGGTATCGATTTGAAATATACGTTCGATGAAGCAAAGAAGCTTGTGCTTGATTCGGTAAAGCCGTTAGGGAGCGGCTACGGTCGTATAGTTGAAAAGGCCTTTGAGGGACGATGGATAGATGTTTATCCGACACCGGGTAAGCGTGCGGGTGCTTATTCCAACGGCAGCGCTTATGATGTCCATCCTTACATTCTTTTGAATTACAACGACCAGTATGACGATGTGAGCACCTTAGCTCACGAGCTGGGTCATACGATGCACAGTTATTATTCCAATAAGAGCCAGCCCTATCCGACAGCCGACTATTCGATTTTCGTTGCAGAGGTGGCTTCTACTTTTAACGAGGCCCTGCTGATTGACAAAATGCTCAAAGAAATCAAAGATGATGACACCCGATTATCTTTGCTGATGAATTACTTAGAAGGAATCAGAGTGACGGTTTTCCGGCAGACTCAGTTTGCCGAGTTCGAGCTGCGTATTCACGAAAAGGCTGAGCGTGGTGAGCCTTTGACAGGTGATGTCCTGAACGAAATTTATGGTGAGATACTTAAGAAATACTACGGCCACGATAAGGGAACCTGCCATATCGATGACCTATACACGGTCGAATGGGCATACGTTCCGCATTTTTATTATAACTTCTATGTGTATCAGTATTCGACATCCTTTACTGCGTCCACGGCCTTAGCTGAAAAAGTGTTGGGCAAAGAAAAAGGCGCGGTCGGGAAATACATTGAATTTATATCGTCCGGAGGCAGCGATTATCCAATTGAGCTTTTGAAAAAAGCGGGAGTGGATATGACCGGCGCTGAGCCGTTCAATAAAACGATGGCGGCAATGAATCGAACTATGGATGAAATCGAGGCGATTTTGGATAAAAAAGGCAGATAACATGAAATGTGAATTATGGTAGGAAAGGGTAGGTAAATGGAAAAGCATATCACTCTTGTAGCAGTGCTCAATATTGGATTTGGTGTCATGGGATTATTATTTGCATTTATGGCTTTTTTAGCTATTGCCGGCGGTGGAATTATTTCAGGAGACCCGGACGCAATGATAATCACCATGATAGTTGCCTCTGCGATAACTATCTTTTTTATTATAATATCCTTACCGGATCTTATCGGGGGAATTGGTCTTCTAAAGCGCAGGGGCTGGGCGAGGATTCTGGTTATGATAATTGCCGTTTTGGATTTGTTCTTAATTCCGATTGGAACCTTAATCGGTGTTTATACACTCTGGGTTTTGTTGAACGATGAGACGGCAAAGTTATTTGCACAAGGCTCCGGCTGATAGATGACCTGGCCTGAAAAGCTATTTCAAAGAGGCGAAGAACCTCTTGAATCTGGGCTGATATTTGTCGGTGATGTCGAGGGAACCAATTATTCCCTTTGCTTTTCCGACTATGAATTTTCTTTCCACAAATCCGAAATATCTTGAGTCCCTGCTATTGTCCCTGTTATCGCCCATAACAAAGTAGCTGCCCTGAGGTACCGTGACCGGCCCGAAGGTTCGCACTGCCATAATAGAAGGGGTGCTCATTACCGCGTGAGTTACTCCGTTCAAATCCTCCATCGCCAGTATATATTTTCTTTTTTGCTTGCCGGGCAGATATTTTGTGTATTTCGGGTCGATTTTTGTATAGCTGAGCGTTTCTCTGTTCAAAAGAAGTATATTGTTTCTTAATTCGATTATGTCACCCGGCCGGCCTATTATTCTCTTGACCAACCGAGTTTCATCGTCTGGAGAAAAGCAAACTACTATGTCGCCTCTTTGGGGGTCCGACCATTTTGCAAGCCGATGCAAAGTAAGAGGAAATCTCAGGTCATAGGCTATTTTATCCACATAGAGCAAATCACCTTCCAGTATAGTGGGATTCATAGAGCCGGTCGGGACCCAATTCCAGTCTGCCAAACTTGATTTTACAGGTAATACTATAAATACTAAGAAAAAAATGGCCATTCGCCATTCTTTCCAGAGCCTGCGGATATATTTTGTCACTTTTCGTATCTTCATTTTTCCTCTATAAATTATTATCGGTTAGTAGAATCTAGTTCTATACGTGAAGAATTCGTCAATGTTCTTTATTTGTCCTTTTTGGCACCGATAATCGCTTGTGCCGGCCGGTAATCTGCTCCGGCCAGTCAGGCTTGTTTTGGGCAGGAAAAATTGGGGTGCACGCCCGTTCAAAATCATTAGTATTTCTTGACTTTTTGGTTGGTTGCGGGTAATCTATTTGCGAACAAGATTTAGCATTAAGGATAACAGAAATTATGAAGGAAGTCAAGAAACCACAGGAACAATTCGAGGACATGCATATCCTCGATGAGCTGAAGAATTCGTACCTCAACTACGCGATGAGCGTGATAGTTTCGCGTGCTTTGCCGGACGTTCGTGATGGTCTGAAACCTTCACAAAGGCGAATACTGGTTGCGATGAACGATTTGAACCTCGGGCCGCGAAGCAAACACCGTAAATGCGCTAAAATCGTCGGCGATACCGGGGGCAATTACCACCCTCACGGTGACCAGGCCACGTATGGGACATTAGTGCGGATGGGTCAGGAGTGGAATATGCGTTATCCGCTGATTGACCCGCAGGGCAACTTCGGCAGTATCGATTCGGACCCGCCGGCGGCTATGCGATATACCGAGGCAAGAATGGCGGCGCCGGCTATGGAGATGCTCGAAGATATCAAGCACGACACCGTCGATTTTGTGCCGAACTATGATGAGACCCGTGAAGAGCCAACGGTTTTGCCCTCGAAGTTTCCGAATTTGTTAGTCAACGGCTCTACGGGAATCGCGGTCGGGATGGCCACGAGTATTCCGCCTCATAATATTACCGAGATTTGTGACGCTTTGCTGTTGGTCATTGAGGACCCGGACTGTGGATTTAAGGACATTATGAAGGTACTGCCCGGCCCTGATTTCCCAACCGGCGGAATCATTTGCGGGAAAAAGGGCATCATTGACGCTTACACGAGAGGTCGCGGGCATTTGACGGTCAGGGGCAAAGTAGATATCGAAACGAGCAAAAGAGCCAGGGAAAGAATCATAATAACGGAAATACCCTATATGGTCGTCAAGACCACAATTGTTTCGAAGATTGCGGCTTGTGTCCACAATAATACGCTTCCGGAAATAGCCGACGTCAGAGACGAATCGGACCGTCACGGTTTGCGGATTGTAGTGGACCTTAAAAAAGATGCTGATGTCGAAATCGTGCTGAACAAGCTGTACCGCTACACTTCTCTTCAGAGCACTTTTGCTATCGCCAATATCGCACTGGTTGATAACAGGCCTGAAACCCTCAATATAAGAGAGATGCTCGACTGCTTCATTGACCATCGCAAGGTCGTTGTCCGCAGGCGGAGCAGATTCCTGCTGAATAGATGCAGGAACAGGGCCCATATTCTCGAAGGTCTTATCTTGGCTGTCAGTGACATTGATGAAATCATCGATTTGATAAAAAAGTCACCTGATACTCCGACAGCGAAGTTGAACCTGATGGAAAAGCCTTTGCGGTTAGCCGAGCTGGCTGTGCTGAAGAAAATCCTTCCCAAGGCTTTTGTTAAGGAAAAAAGTAAAGGCAAACATTTCCTCACCGGCCCGCAAGCCGATGCGATTTTGACAATGCAGCTGCAAAGGCTGACCGGTCTGGAGATGGAGAAGCTGGCCCAAGAGTATGCCGACCTGAGCGAGCAGATAGAGGGTTATGAGGCAGTATTGGCCAACGAGGAGCTTTTGCTGGATATAATTCGTGAGGACATCTACGAAATAAAAGAAAAACACGGCGGTGCAAGGCGGACGAAAATCACGGCCAAGGTTGAGCAGCTTGATGTGGAGGATTTGATTGCCGAAGAGGAGGTTATCGTTACGGTCAGTCACAGCGGATACGTTAAGCGGTTGCCGATTGATACATACCGCAGGCAGGCCAGAGGCGGCAGAGGAATCATCGGCTCGGTTACAAAAGAAGGCGATTTTATAGAGCATCTGTTCGTTGCCTCGACGCACGATTATCTGCTTATCTTCACTAATCGCGGCAAATGCTATTGGCTGAAGGTCTATGACGTCCCGAGTATGTCCAGACAGAGCAAAGGCAGAAATATTGTTAACCTTCTAAGGCTGGGAAATCAGCAAGTCGCATCAATAATAAACGTCAGCAGTTTCGACGGTGAAGACGAGGAGGGCATACAACCACGACAGCTCGTTATGGCAACAAAAAACGGACTTGTGAAAAAGACCAAACTATCAGCTTACAGTAATCCGAAGAGGACAGGCATCATTGCCATCAATCTCGCCCCAACTGATGATTTGATTGGTGTTGCGCTGACCACAGGGAACGACAATATTGTATTAGGGACGCGTGATGGTATGACGATACGTTTCGAAGAAAATCAGGTTCGTTCAATGGGACGAGCTTCGCGAGGCGTCATAGGGATTAAGCTGCGCCCCGGAGATGCCGTCGTCGGTATGGTGATTGTGGAAGACAAAGCTGCTCTGTTTACGGTCTGCGAGAACGGATATGGCAAACGAACGGGCCTGGAAAATTATCGGCCACAGAGCCGCGGTGGAGTTGGTCTAAAAAACATAAAAACAACCGCCCGAAACGGCAAAGTAGTTGCACTCAAAGCAGTTCAGAGCAAGGATGATTTAGTGATGATAACAGCCACCGGGATGATTATTCGGACCGGACTTGACCAAATCCGTTCGATTGGCAGAAACACACAGGGTGTGCGTTTGATCAAGCTCAAAGCCGGCGATAAACTTGTTGCAGCCGAAAAGATAGTCGCCGAAGACGCGAACAATACAAAAAGTGATTCCGGCACTAATAAGAAACCGCAGTCAAAACCAAAGGCTAAAGCTAAATCAAAGCCGAAAACTAAGTCTAAATCTAAAACCAAAAAGAAGAGCAGCAAGAAAAGACGCAAATTGTGAAAAGCACGAAGCACGAAATCCTAAATTCGAAACAAATTCAAAATTCTAATGTTCAAATTTTCAAAACTTATTGTTTTGGTCATTAGAATTTTGTTCATTAGATATTGTTCAGGATTTGTTTTGAGATGGACGAACTGATTTATGTAATTGCCGGCAAAGAAGATTCCCTTGTCAATGCACATTGCCGGGAACTTCTCGATGAGCTATTGGAGCCGTCGCAAAGGGCGACAGGACTTTTTGACGCCGAGGCAGCGTCGGTTTCAATCTCAGAGGTGCTGGATGAGCTGCGGACAACACCGTTTCTAACCGACAAGCGAGTTGTCCTTGTAAAAGACGCAGACAAATTTATATCTGAAAACCGTCCATTACTTGAGAAGTATTTTGATAAACCCTACCCTACCGGGCGACTTATATTGACGGTGAGTAATTGGCAGCCAAGGACGAATCTGGCCAAGAAACTGTCTAATGTGGGCAAATTGATTAAAGTGACACAACCAAAACGCAGTGAACTGCCGCAGCGGCTGATAAAATATGCAAATGACGCACACGATACAAAACTCAGCAGGGAAGCGGCTGAACTTTTAATCGAGCTGACGGGCGATGAGCTGACGCGACTGTACAGTGAAATCGACAAATTAGCATTGTTCGCGGATACCGAAAAGGTTATAACGCCGAAGCATATTGAATCGCTCATAGGCCATAATCGTTTATTTAATGCTTTTGCAGTGATTGATGCCGTTATCGCGGGCAATCCCGGCCGGGCGGTAGAGCGATTGAGGGGGATGTTCGCGAAGGACAAATCAGCCGAGTTTACTGTTGTCGGTGCTTTCGCTTTTCATTTCCGCAGGATGTTCGATGCCAAAGTGCTGCTTAACAAAGGTGTTCGCAGCGGCGAAGTTGCAAACAGATTCCGAATATGGAGCAATCGAGATAGATTCTTTGCCCAACTTCGGCAGATGAGCCTAAAACAAATCGGCGAATACTTGCAGCAATTAGCTGAGACTGACTATGCAATAAAGACCGGCCAAACAAAAGCAAAAGTGGCGATGGAGCAGTTGGTTCTCAAATTAGCCACCAGCAGTAATACCAGTAGAAGTGCGGCGGGAAGCATTTAGAGTTGACTGTACGCTATTGTGTCACGATACAGCAATTATTAAAACATTTTCATTTGCTTGGAATCTCTTTCTGTTCAGTTATTTGGAATTTCTGCGAGCCATCTGTCTGATTCGGATTTGCTGTAGCCTAAAAAGGCACTTTCTTTATCGTGGTTATTAAAAGCCTTGTAGGCTTGTTTCTTGTTCATATTGGCGTAACAGTACACACATCCATGCGGGCAAGTGTCGTACGTCCCGATGTCCGTGCTTTCCGTGCAGCCACATTCTTTCCTTGTTGGTTTTTCATTGTGCCGGAGGCCATCGGGGAAGAACAGGCTCTCAATAATATTGCCGTCAATACAATGGGCTTTGTGGATGTTATCATTTACTAAATAATCGCCGCAGCAGGAGAACATTCGGATTCCGTAACGCTCTGCGATAGCTGCAAGGTCGTTCGCTAATTCGATCTTAAAATCATTACCGTAGTTTGTTATTTTCAGGCCTGTTGTTATTTCAAGCTCTTCAAAATTGCGTTTTATTTTGCTATATTCAACTACAAAGCTGAAATAACACCGTTCTACATATTCTTCAAATTCGGATGCGAGTTCCTCAAAGGCACTGATATAAAAATTGCGGTCATACGTGCTGGAAAGGACGATGGGGTCAAACCGCCAGTTTATATGCTGCGGCGAATACATTCTGCTAAGCTGTTTGAGGGCTTCTATAGCCGATTGTTCTTCTACATTGCTTTCGAAGACGCTCGGCAGGGCGGTAACGGTGTAGTTAAAATAGAATTTATAACCTAATCCATCGATAATCTTTAAGTTCTCGATAAAGGGACTGAAATTTTTGGACCAGAAGATAAAACAAACAACATTCTCAGGCCTTAGTGGTATGATATATTTGTTGCCGCCGAAGGGATGGACCAGGCCGGCGAAGCCTTCTTTTAGCCGTTGCATAAACCAATCACCGTAAAAGGCCGGTATGTCCGTTCTGCGTGATACAGAAATAATCCTTTTCATTACAGAGCAACTCTTAAAGAGGGATTTGTCTTTTCTTTCGAAAACACGAAAACAGAGAAGCCGGAATTCAAGCCAATTATCTTTGCTGCACCTTATAGAACAAGGATTTTGAACGCAAGAGTTTTTTTCTGTTCGATGGGTATATCTGATTGACAGGACATATTGAAATTTGTTACTATAAACGCTTGTAAGTTATCGGCGGCGTAGCTCAGCTGGTTAGAGCATGGGATTCATAATCCACAAGTCTGCTTGTAAATCACCTTACGACAGTAGGTTATAGCCGCTTTTTAAGCCAAGAATGAGGGTTACAAGTGGTTCACAAGTGGGCAACAAGTGAAGTCTGGAGTGGTTTACCGGTGGCGACTTACACTTTTTTGACACCGTAGAAACCTAACCCGGCGTAGCCGGAACCAAAAAAGTTCTTGAACAAACTATTCCACAACTATAAAAGAATGGTATATGAAAACACCCCGTGAAGGTGAATATATGCATCTTGAGTCCGATGCTTATTGTATCCTGATTTTCTCAGGGGATTTATGCCACAACCTTTTTGAATGGACTCCATAGTGCAGTTTTCTTTTACCTGCCCCTTCAATCCAGCTTTGGGGAAAGGGTGTTTTTTATACTTACATCAATATTTTGTGACCATCCTGCGCACAATTTCATTTGTAAGAGACTAACTACTGATTATATGGTTTCCTCACGGCGCCGGTGAGCAGCCAGACATACTCACACGCGACAAATACGTAAGCTCACGCCCGATAGGGGTGGGGTAAGTTACTGTTTTTTTCTGAGAGCGACCTCCACCATTTTCTCATCCAGCTCATTAACCACGAATCCTTCTGCGGTGACAATATGGTTTCCATCGGTCAGAATCAGCCAGGGAAGAGACTGAACGCCCCACGAAAAACGTGTTTTTTCCTCATCGCCCCTAACCATTCCGATGGTGAAGGGAATGTTGTACTCTTTCACCCATTCATATAGAGTATTTTCATCGACGTCTGAGGCGTGCACGCAGACAACGGCGATGCCTTTCTCCGTAAAATCCTTGGCTTTTTCTGCAAGCCTTCTTACACAGTACCTTGAAGGCCTCTGCTGCATATCCCAGAAGCAGACAAGTAATCTTCTGTCTTTTGCTTGCTCGGAAGCAAAACTCGTGTTGATGTCCCCAAATTCCGGCAGGACCTTGCCTACCAGCTCCGGGGGACCAGGTCTGTATGTGTACGTGATTGTCCGGCCGGACCGATTGTCAACAACTTTGACGCCCTCCTTGAACTCCATCTTAAACAGCTCGTCCGACAATAGCTCATTTATGCGGATATCAATTATTTTCAGGTCAGTACGGACGTCCACATAGGACCGACCGAAAATGTCCTTCTCATAAACATCGCAGCCTTGAATCATAGGCAACCAGCAATCTGGCCTAACCTCGCGGTAGTCCAACATCCAGTACTCAACGCGCGGCTTTTTGTT
>JBGVTO010000305.1:0-7491 GCA_041862635.1 Phycisphaerae bacterium
ATAGCGCTGGTGCCGGCGGCTTTTCTGAAACATCCAAAAGGAATTCGTGATATTGAAGAGTGGTATATCAGTACGGTTACGCGAAGAGAGTATGTCAAAGAGGTCTTTGCCTGTCAGACGGAAATCGCAATTCAGAATCTTGAGCGGATTTACCAGGCTGTGGGTGACAGAGTGCATGCTTTGTGGCTGGACGGGACGGACCTGGCGGCGCAAAATACATTATTCTGCGGCCCGGATACCTACAGGGAGCTTTATATGCCGTTTAGCTGGCAGCTTAATGACTGGATTCACACGCATACCAAGTGGAAAACAATGAAACACTGCTGTGGAGGCTGTGAGCCGTTGATTGAGGGATTTATAGAAGCAGGCTTTGATATTCTAAATCCCATTCAGACCTCGGCCGAAGGTATGGACCCGCAAAATTTAGTTGATAAATACGGCGGCAGGATAGTTTTCTGGGGCGGGGGTGTGGATACACAACAGACGCTGCCGTTTGGTAAGCCCGAGCAGGTACGACGACAGGTTACCGAACGTGTGCAGATATTCAACGCAAAGAGAGGTTTTGTGTTCAGCACTGTTCACAATATCCAGTGCAATACGCCGGTCGAGAACGTATTGGCGATGTTTGAGGCGTTGGGCAGAAAGATAAAACAGTAAAAGCAACAGAATCACGAGGAAAGGAATTTACAATGCTTAGACGATGGTGGGTAATTCTTTTTGTGATATTATTATTTATCTGGGGTGGCTGTCTCGGCGGAAGAAAAACCTCTACAAAAAGCACGGGTGACAGGCACATCATCAATTTAGATGGCAACTGGGAGATATCTCAAGGCTCAATGGATTTAATTCCGAGCAGTTTTGAGCACAAGGTACCGGTGCCGGGGCTTGTCGATATGGCAAAGCCTGCTTTCGACGAGGTCGGGAAAAAGGGCGAAAAGCGCCAGGCATTCTGGTATAGGCGCACATTCACTATCGAAGGACAAATTCCGGACGTTGCGATTTTGAAGATTCACAAGGCAAAGTTCGGTACAAAAGTGTTTCTCAACGGCAAACTGGTGGGCGAGCATCTGCCGTGCTTTACGCCCGCTCTGATGGACGTAAAGAAATTTACTAAAGGTTCAGGCGAACAGAACGAACTAATCGTACGTGTGGGTGCTGAGCGCGAATCGCTGCCGGAGGGGATGCCGACAGGCTGGGATTTTGAAAAATATTTATACATCCCGGGCATTTATGATTCAGTGGAACTGATTCTCAGCGGAACACCATATATTTCCAGCATTCAGGTTGTCCCGCAACTTGGAGACAATTCGGTTCGCATTGAATCGCTGATCCAAAACCCGACTTTTGAAGGTGAGGTTGACATCATCTGTAGAATACGAGAGTACAAGAGTGGAAGGACTTTTATTTCCGATCAGACCAGAATGGGAAAAGTCGGGGACGACCCGGTATTTCCTTTCAGTACGGTTCTTCCTATGCGTGACTACAAACTCTGGTCGCCGGAGGAGCCGTTCCTGTATGAGGTGGAGTTGGATATCGGTACTGATACTTTAAAGACCCGGTTCGGAATGCGGTCGTTTAGTTTTGATAAGGAAAGTGGCCGGGCTGTTCTAAACGGCAAGCCGTATTTTATGCGGGGGACTAATGTTTGCGCATATCGTTTTTTTGAGGATGCCGAGCGGGGTGATAAGCCCTGGCGGGCCGAATGGGTGCGCCGGCTTCATCGCAAATTCAAGAGTATGCACTGGAATTCGATTCGTTACTGTATTGGTTTTCCGCCGGAGCTTTGGTACGAAATCGCCGACGAAGAGGGATTTTTAATTCAGGATGAGTTTCCCATCTGGCTGCTTAGTGAAGCACCGGAAAATCCGAAAAGTGAAAAGATAATTCCGGAATATACTGAGTGGATGCGCGAGCGATGGAACCATCCATGTGTTGTTATCTGGGATGCACAGAATGAGAGCATTACCGAAGAGACAGGCAAAGCCCTCAGTGTGGTTCGGCAACTGGATTTGTCCAATCGGCCGTGGGAGAACGGCTGGGCAAGGCCCCAGTCCGATGAAGATTGCATTGAAACCCATCCCTATTTATTTTCCAAGTTATGGAACGAGTATTGGGCGGATGACAATAAATTTGCCCTGTCGGATATGGTGAAGATTTCTGGCCGACCCTCAGTCAGAAAGGAACAGGAAAGCTATAATCTGCCCATTATTATTAATGAATACGCCTGGTTATGGCTCAATCGTGACGGAAGCACTACCTGTCTGACCGGAAGTGTTTATGAAAAACTGCTTGGCCCTGACTCGACAATCGCCGAGCGACGTTTGCTTTATGCCCGTTATTTAGCGGCCCTAACCGAATTCTGGCGTTGCCATCGTGAATGTGCCGGTGTGCTTCATTTCTGCGGACTGGGTTATTCGCGAGCTGGTGACAAGCCCAGACCGGAAGGTGGTGCGACAAGCGACCATTTCATCGACCTGGAAAAACTCACGTTTGAGCCTTATTTCGAGCAGTATGTGCGTGATGCTTTTTCGCCGGTAGGGTTGATGATTGATTTCTGGGACGAGGAGCTTGCCGGCGGAATAGAGCGCCGGTTCAATGTCTTTGTGATAAATGACCTGCATCGTAAGTGGAAAGGAACCGTTCGTTTTCTCGTTATGCGTGGTGGTCAGATTGTCACCGAACAGTCGAAAGGTTGTGCTGTCAGTGGTCTTGGGCGAGAGATTTTATCATTTGAGCAAAGGATTCTAGACAGGACAGGAGAATATCAGCTTGTCGCAGAATTAGTTGGAGCAAATAGTGCGGTGGTTCGCAGTCTGCGAGACTTCAAGGTAGTGCCTGCAGGCAAAAAATAGTTTTGAATTTGTTAGTGTAACTTTGGAGGACTAAAAAATGGACACGAACAAGAGCACACGTCGCGATTTCCCCGAAAGACACGGGGAGGGACCCCGCTTCGCGGGAACCCAAACAGACGTCCGTCGAACTCGCCGGAGTTTTCTTAAAGCAATAGGATTATGCGCATCAGGCTTTGCTGTTTCAGGGTGCGCTACTGCTGTAAGACGAACAGCGTATAGAGTACCTGGCGACAAACCCAATATCCTCTGGATTACGTGCGAGGACATCAGTCCTTACTTAGGCTGCTATGGTGACAGTTATGCGAAAACGCCGAATCTGGACAAGTTGGCCAGGGAAAGCGTGGTATATACGAAGGCATTTGCAACCGCTCCTGTATGTGCGCCGTCTCGTTCATGTTTGATAACAGGGGTGTATGCAACTTCTCTGGGGACCCAGCATCTGCGTTCCGAGGTAAAATTGCCGAGTCAAATCAAGTGTTTTCCGGAATATTTGCGTGCCGCCGGTTACTACTGCTCAAATAATTACAAAAAGGATTATAACTTCACGGATGTAAATGTCTGGGACGAGTCGAGCCAAACGGCCCATTGGCGCAGGCGTAAATCCGGTCAGCCGTTTTTCAGTGTGTTTAATTTCACCTCTACACACCAGGGGCAGATTAACGGTTCCGATGATGAGTTTTTTGATAAGTACACATCGAAGCTTAAACCCAAAGAACGTCATGACGGCAAGAAGATTCCTTTTCCGCCATACTATCCTGTCACTCCATTTGTGCGGAAAATCTGGAGCCGCTATTACAACCTGATTACTTTTATGGACAAGCAGGTCGGTGATTTGCTCGGCCAGCTTGAAGCCGACGGTTTGGCTGATAATACAATAGTATTCTTTTTTTCAGACCACGGCATGGGTATTCCCCGGTTCAAAAGAACACTTTATGATTCCGGCCTTAATGTCCCGTTAATTATTCGTTTTCCTGAACGTTATCAGCACCTTTCTCCGCTTGGGGCAGGCAGGAGAACTGACAGATTAGTGAGTTTTGTTGATTTTGCACCGACTGTGTTGAGCTTAGCTGGATTGTCGATACCGGGTTATATGCAGGGGCGTGCGTTTCTTGGCGCCTGGGCGGGGCCGCCGCGGGAATACGTCTTTGGGGCGGTCAGCCGGGTTGATGAGGCTTATGAGATGTCGCGCTGTGTGCGGGATAAACGCTACAAGTATATTCGTAATTATATGCCGCATTTGCCGTATATACAGCCAAGCGAATATCCGGACAGGGCTGAGATTATGAAGGAGCTACGCAGAGCGGTCGCAGAGGAAAAGCTGTCGAATATACAAAAATTACACTGGGCGCCAACCAAGCCGATTGAGGAGCTTTATGATACATCGGCTGACCCGCATGAAGTAAACAATCTGGCAGATTCGGCTTCACTTAGGAGGATTCTTGGGAGACTGCGTAAAGTGCACCTTCAATGGATGGTCGAGACGAGAGATGTAGGATTGTTGTCGGAAGCTGAAATGCATATTCGCGCCGAAGGTTCGACGCCTTATGAGATGGCACGACAAATTAGTAAATATCCTCAACGGCGTATTCTTGTTGCGGCCGATTTGGTTGGAAGAGGACCGGATAATATTCCGAAGCTAATCAAGTTGTTAAGTGATTCGGACAGTGCGGTTCGCTATTGGGCGGTCGTAGCTCTAAGTGTCATCGGTTCTGGTGCGCCGCCTGTTATCGAAGCACTGACCGTACTACTGGAAGATTCGAGCCCAAATGTGCGGTTTGCAGCAGCCGGTACATTATGCAAGATGGGTCTTTGCGAAAATGCCTTGCTGGTGCTGGCTGAAGGCCTGGAAGATTGGCGGGAGGAAACGGTACTGTATGCTGCTCGCGAGATACAGCTTATTGGGAATAAAGCCTGCCCGATTGTCCAACAAATAAAAGAGGCCCAGGGACGATGCAAAAATCCGGATGGGACATATAAAAATAATAATCACGCAACGTTTATCGACTGGGCCCTGAAATACGCTCTGGAGAATTGTGGAGAATAATTCAATCGAGCACGTTTATTCAGGAAGAGATTCTTCCCCTTCGGCTGCGCTCAGGGCTAAAGGCTCGTTTCGCTCAGGATGACAATTATTAAACAAATTCCTCGGCTGCGCTCGGAATAACGAATTGGTTTATGTTGTTAAATGAGTAATATTATGAACGGTACGCTTGTAAACGAGGAAAAAGGCAGCATTGTATATGTGATGCTCGTATGTATGGTAGCTGCTTTGGGAGGGCTTTTGTTCGGCTATGATACAGGGGTAATTAATGGTGCGATAGGGCCTCTGAAAGCACACTTTAGCCTTGATGCGAACTGGGCAGGCTGGGCGACAGGTTGTGCACTGGTTGGATGTGCCATCGGGGCAGCTATTGCCGGAGTGCTCAGCGACTGGCTTGGTCGGAAAAAGGTGCTTATTCTTTCTGCAATTTTGTTCTTAATCTCGGCGGTTGGAACTGCCCTTCCGAAAAATATTACCATTTTTATTATTTACCGGATAATCGGCGGCTTGGGTGTGGGGGCGGCGTCGATGTCCTCGCCAATGTATATCGCAGAGATATCGCCAGCGAGGATTCGCGGTCGGATGGTTTCAGTCAATCAGTTTGCAATAGTAACCGGTTTTCTGGTTGTCTATTTTGTGAACTACTTTATCGCCCTTCAGGGTGACCAGATGTGGAACCAGGAATCCGGCTGGCGATGGATGTTCGGCTCGGAGGCGCTGCCGGCTTTACTGTTGCTGATGCTGCTGTTTTTCGTGCCGGAGAGTCCCCGCTGGCTGACCAAACAAAACCGCAGTGACGAGGCATTGGAGATTCTTACCCGTGTTGATGGGGCTGAATATGCCAAAACCGAACTGCTGGAAATCAAGGATGCGATAGCTCACGAGAGCGGCTCGCTAAAACAACTGATTCAGCCGGGCATGAAGATTGTATTGGTCATCGGCATTGTTTTAGCTGTTTTGCAGCAGGTTACGGGTATCAATGTTTTCCTTTATTTCGGGACCGAAATTTTCAAGAAGATGGGGTCCGAAACCAATGCCGCTCTTCTTCAAACAGTGGTGGTAGGCGCGGTAAACCTTACCTTTACTATTGTCGCCATCTGGACGGTGGACAGGTTAGGGCGAAAGCCGTTAATGATGATCGGCTCGGTGGGGATGGGGCTGTCGCTGTTAGGTATGGGCCTGGCAGCATACTGCCAAAAAACAGATTTGTGGGTCCTATTATTTATTCTTGGTTATATCGCCTGCTTTGCCCTTTCAGTGGGGCCTGTAACCTGGGTGATTCTGTCGGAGATATTCCCGACGCGGATTCGCGGGCGGGCGATGGCCATTGCCACGGTATGTCTGTGGGTGGCAAACTACGTTGTGTCTCAGACGTTTCCCATGATGGATGAAAATAACTGGCTGCTTGAGAAGTTTCATCACGCTTTCCCATTCTGGCTGTACGGGATTTTTTGCATTGTTCTAGTCACTTTTATCTGGCGGTTTGTGCCGGAGACCAAAGGCAAAACGCTGGAAGAGATAGAGAAACACTGGATGAATTTGTAATTAGCAGCGAGAAAACGTGTTGTGATATTTGTAGCATTATTGGGTGTAAGATGGATTTTCCGGAACGATTAACTATTCAAAGTCATACGATAACCATTGTGCCGCGATACGCAGAGACCGACAAGGCCGGAGTGGTTCACCACAGCGTCTATCCGGTGTGGTTTGAAATGGGTCGCACGGAACTTTTGCGGGCTAACGGGCTGGCATACACAGACCTCGAACAATCAGGTGTGTTTTTTGTCGTAGCCGAGTTGTTTATAAAATATCGCCGGCCCGCAATGTATGACGAGAAGCTGCAATTGGAGACGCATTGCTCAGTGGTTACCGCCAGTAAGGTTGAGCATAGCTATAAGCTTACACGCAGCAGTAATGGGATAATCCTAGCTGAGGGTTCGAGCGTGCTGGCCTGTGTCAACGCCGAGGGCAAGGTTCGCCGAGTACCTGAATTTATGTATCCCAAAGCCGGTTAGAAATTCTACGGAGTGATACTACACAAAAAGCGGAGATTTTTGTCCGAGCGAATTAGAAAAAACAACTCGTTTGGCGGTTTTCAATTGACAATTGGCAATGGACAATTGACAATTCGTTTATGGCTTCAGAAAAAAAAGAAAACTGCGGTCTTTTTGGCATTTTTGGTGACGCTGAAGCTGTTCATAAAACCTACTTCGGCTTACACAGTCTTCAACACCGCGGCCAGGAATCGGCAGGAATTGCTTCCAGTGACGGTGAAACAATCCATTGCTTTGCAGGTATGGGTATGGTCAGGAGGGTTTTCCGCTCCGGCAGGGACGTTTTACAAAAATTGTCTAATCCGATAGCAATCGGCCATGTTCGGTATTCGACGACAGGTGCCAGCAGGGCTGTAAATTGTCAGCCGCTTGTGGCCGAGTACTCCCGCGGGCAGGTGGCGGTGGCGCATAACGGCAACCTTATAAACGCAACACTTCTGCGTGACGAATATGAGGCACACGGCAGTATATTTAATTCTACAAGTGATACTGAGATAATTACTCATTTGCTTGCCAAGCCGACCCACGTGAGCAATCCTGACCC
>JBGVTO010000306.1:0-11032 GCA_041862635.1 Phycisphaerae bacterium
GAAAATCCCTCGCCTTCTCGCAGCGATGCGTCGCAGCGGGCAGGCGAAGACTTCAGTCCCGATAAAATCGGGATCGAAATCCGAAACAAATCCTAAACCTGTCCTGAGCAACGCCGAAGGATTCAAATGTTCAAATCTTTAAAACTTACTGTTTTGGTCATTTGAATTTCGGTCATTCCCGATTTTATCGGGATTGTTTCGAATTTCGAGTTTCGTGCTTCGTGCTTTTCTTCGTGCTTCGGATTTTAACGTAAAAACCAGATTTCTTACGATTAAACGGCGCTGTAATTTTAATTACGGATTTGTTTCTCTTTTTCTTGTGGACAGAAGTATCAAGTTCCTTAATCCCTGAGTGTCTCTGGCGGCGAGCCATCGCTGCTCGAAGTGCTTTTCCTGGGCAATCTGAGCTATAGCCATCAGGGCCCGCAGGTGGTAATTACGCTCATCTTTGCTGCCGGCCAGAAAGAACATTATCCTGACCGGGTCCGGAGCGTGCGGGAAGTTCACACCGTCACGGGCACGGACAAGCAAAATATCGAATTTGTTTTCACCTTCCACTACAATGTGCGGTATAGCAAAGCCCGGCTGAACTACCGTGCCGCCCTCAGCTTCACGATGGAGAAACTTTTCAAAAAGTACGTACTCGTTCGTTCCCACCCTCTCGGCTAAGATGGTTGAGACCTGCCGGAAAACTTTTTCTGCGGTTTCTTCGCCCTGAATATCCAGAATTTCACACTCCCTTATAAGCTGGTCGAATCTGTCTTCGATTATATTGTCCCGTTCGAGCAGAATATCACGCAGCTCATTTTCGAGGGTAACGGTTTGAAGCTCTCTGTCGGTAACTCGTTCTACCACGTGCATAACCGCCGAGGCCCTGCTGACACGCCTGTAAACATAGAGCCAGAACCAGGCTGCACTCAAAGCGACAAACACAGCGGTAATCAGTAACGGCACCAATCCCATATCTATTATCAAGGCACCATAAGCGATGATGGCAAAGATATGAATATATGGATATAACGGCGATTTGAACTTCGGCCGATAGCTTTGTATCCTGCTCTCACGCATTATAACCACACTGGCGTTGACAAGAATGAAAAGTATTAGCATTAAGGTCGAGGCCGTTTTGACCAGCACTTTAATATCAAGAAAAATGATGGCCGCAATCATAAATCCACCGGTGAGCAATATGCTGATGTGGGGCGTCTTAAAGCGGCTGCTGATATGCGCCAAAAGCGGCGGCAGTAACTGGTCTCTGCTCATAGCCATTGGATACCGGGACGCAGCGAGTATGCCGCCATTTGCCGTGGTTACAAAAGCTGCTATAGCGGCCAACCCGAGAATTGCAAAACCCGATGAGCCCATAAACTTGCTCGCCGCCAGCGATACCGGCATATGACTTACAGCTAAGTCCTGCCCATCTACAACACCGACTACGATTATGATTACGCCAAGATAAAACACGGTTACAACAAACCAGGCCAATATCATTCCCAACGGAAGATTTTTGCCGGGATATTTGACCTCTTCTGCAATGCTGGCGACTTTGGTCAGACCTCCGAAGCTTATAAAAACCAGGCCCGCAGTTGCAAACACCGCTACCCAACCTTTTTCTATAAATCCTTTATATCGGACAGCTTCAACAGAACTGACGCCGAAGAGAACAAATAAGGCCAGTATCGTCAGTAATATCCCCACAAGCAAAACCTGAAATCTACTTGTGTGCTTGACGCTTATGATATTCAGAGCGGTAAAAGCCAAACAGCACAGGACAGCTATAGTTTTGAAGTGCCATTGGCTTAACTGCACAGGAAAAATCATCTGCAGTACAACCTCAATCAGAAGTGCCATTCCGACAACGGCAAAGGCACTCTTCAACGCCACTGAAAACCAATTTGCCAATCCGCTGAACAGGCCCCAAATCGGGCCCAAACTCCGTTCGACGAAAAAATATGTTCCGCCCGCTCTCGGCATTGCCGTGGACAGCTCGGCTTTGCTGAGAACGCTGGGAATTATCAAAATCGATGCGAAAAGATAGGATATGATGACAGCGGGGCCGGCCTCTGTAAAAGCTATGGCAGGCAAAACAAACAAGCCTGAGCTTATCATTGCCCCTGCTGCCACGGCAAATACGTCAAGAGAACCAAGCTGTTTCCTGAGCTGAGCCATCTTAAAACATCCCTGTTACTGCTCTTATCTCGCATTATACCAGCAAGGCGCACTTTTCAACAGAAATACTAATTCATTGGACAAAACCTTTCACATTTCTTATTATAACTCATAAATCCGACTTATAGTGTAGTTTCAAAGTATTGAGATTAAACTCCATTTGGGATAGAGGGTAAGTAGATGGTTAATAGAAGAGACTTCCTGCGTTCGGTTGCAACCGGCGCTATAGCTATGGCTCTGCCCCAGGCTCTCTTTTCAAAAAACAAAGCGATAGATAAGCCAAACATTATCCTTTGCATGGCGGATGACATGGGCTGGGGCGACCCGGGATTCAACGGCAATAAAATTATCAAAACCGGCAATCTGGATGCAATGGCCAAAGCCGGAATACGATTTACGTGTTTTTATTCCGGTGCACCGGTATGTTCGCCTACCCGCGGAAGCTGCCTAACAGGTCGCCATCCATATCGATATGGAATCTTCTCTGCAAATGTCGGACACATCCGCAGAGAGGAAATTACCTTAGCGGAAGCTTTGAAAACACAAGGGTACACGACCGGCCATTTCGGCAAATGGCACCTGGGAACATTACTGCCGGACTATTCTGGAAAAGGGCCAGGGCGAAAACCCAAAGAAAACTATATGACACCTGCTATGAGCGGCTTCGATGAATGGTTCTCAACTGAGTATGCTGTGGCTACCTGGGACCCTTATAATCCAGAACATTTTCACGGCAAAAAAAAGGAGTACGATGTACGGGCGCTTTACTGGCACAATGGGAATAACATAACCGAAGGGCTTAAAGGGGATGACTCACGAATTATTATGGACCGTGCCATCCCCTTCATTGAGAAAGCCGGAAAGAATAAAAAGCCATTTCTCGCTGTCATCTGGTTTCATGCCCCCCACGCACCGGTCGTTGCTGGGCCGAGATACAAAGAGATGTATTCGCAGTACAGCGAAGACGAGCAGCACTATTACGGATGTATTACCGCTCTGGACGAGCAAATTGGACGGCTTCGCAGTCAGTTAAGAAAGCTTGGAATAGCCGATAACACCATGTTCTGGTTTTGCAGCGACAACGGCCCCGAAGGAAAAGACGGCAAACACGGTCGAAACCGTGGTTCCGCCGGGCCGTTCCGCGGACGCAAGAGAAGTCTCCTCGAAGGTGGCGTGCGGGTACCGGGCCTGCTCGAATGGCCGGCCCGCATAAAAGGTGAGCGGGTAACCGATATTCCCTGTTCCACGTCCGACTACTTCCCGACCATCTTAGACGTCCTCGGCTTCAAAATGAAAGGCCAATCGCAGCCTATTGACGGAGTCAGCCTGCTGCCGTTGATTAATGGCAATATGACCAAACGCCCAGTGCCAATTGGCTTTGAATCCAAAAACCAACTCTCTCTGACCGACAACCGTTACAAGATATACAGCAGCGATAAGGGCAAAACTTATATGCTCTTTGACCTGCTCGAAGACCCCGGCGAGACAAAAGATTTAGCGGCAGAAAAACCGCAGATTCTGCAATCGATGAAAGAAACGCTTGTTAAGTGGCGCAAGTCATGCCAGGACAGTCTTGCGGGAAAAGACTATCAATAACAATCCATACTTTCTAAAAGAAAATATTATGGCCAAGAAAAAACAAAGAACGATAGTCGGTTCACCTTTAACGCCGACGCTGTTAGACGAATTAGGCGCGCTCAGTGATTTCCCGCCTTCATCCGAAGATTTCAAACCTGCGGAAAACTGGGACAGCACATACCGTATTTGGACCTGCCACGGTTATCGCGAAAGCGGTAATGATAACGTCGGGTTTCTGCGGATAAAGCGTCTCATCAATTCACAAAGCTCTCTAACACTGAAGGTTCATCAGGAAGTCTTGCAGACCGATGCATTAGTGAACATTGTTGATGCAACGATCGATTGTCGGAATAACCAATTGGCATCACCCATTCAATGGAAAGTGTCGAGCTGGTTTAGAGGTGCAGACGGCAAGTTCATCTCAGAGCTGAGCAGCAATGACAATGGTGCGGCTGCTGAGGGATTGGACAGAAGCACAGGAGATTGGTGTTTGTTTGAAGCTGTGCAACGTCTAAAAACCAGTAAAGAAACTGTTTTAACCTTTGATATGCTCGAAGGACTGAGCCTTTTGAAAAAAGGCCAGCACTTATCTTATCGCGGACTTTACACAACGAAGATAGGCGGTGAAAATATACCCCTGCACTGCTTTGTTCAATTAGGAAGTGGAATTCTTCCCTGCGAATACTGGCTCGATGACCATCATAGATTATTAGCAGTAGCCTCGATGAACAAGGCCTATATCTTCGATGAACAAGCAGAAAAAATCACCAGACAAATAATAGAAGAAGAACGAAAATCATACGAAAAAAGGAAAAGCTCACAAAGGAAATAAGAACGATGAATAAAAATACCACAGAAAAGCAATCTTCCTGTCTTGTAAACCGGCGGGACTTTATAAAGTTGAGCGGAAGCGCCGTGGCACTATTAGCCAATGGTACTTTGAAGAGGAACGTCTTCGCTGCCCGGCAAAGCCGCAGACAAAAGCCAAAGAATCTTCTTTTGATTTTCACCGACCAGCAGCATACAAACACAATCGCCGCCGGAGGCTGTCAGTATGTGCGAACACCGACGCTTGACCGGCTCAAGACCAGCGGAGTGAGTTTCACTCAATCATACTCTGCCAACCCGGTGTGCAGCCCTGCCAGAAGTTGTGTTTTTACCGGCCGAACCAGCAGCGAGACCGCAGTTTACGTAAACGGCCGCCCCATCCGTTCAGACATTCCAAACCTCGGCCAATGGTTCTCACAACAAACCGATTACGAAACCTTCTATGCAGGAAAGTGGCACTTGCCAAGAACTTACACAAGCAATATACCGGGCTTTAACGTAATCAATACGGGCATTGGCGGTTTTGGTTACCTTTGCGATACGGTAATGTCACGCGCATGTGAGGGCTTTTTACGAAACCGCTCAAAATCCAAACAGTTTCTGCTGGTTGCGTCATTTATGCAGCCCCACGACATTTGTGAGTGGCTGCGGCTGAATATGGACAAGCCGCAGGAAATACGGTATCCGCAGTTGGCCGATAAGTTTCCGGAGCTGCCGGATAATTTCGAGTTCGATGAGAATGAGCCGGGGGCAATAAAGAAAAGACGATTAGGCAATGAGCCGTTTAAGGGCAAATGGAACAAAGAGCAGTGGCGGTATTACCGTTGGAGCTATTACCGCAATATCGAACACCTTGACGCTGAAATCGGCCGTATCCTGCAGGCGCTGGAAGATTGTGGTTACGCAAAAGATACATTGATTGTTCTTACTTCCGACCACGGCGAAGGCCTGGCACATCACCAGATGGTGCGGAAAAATACACTCTACGACGAAGCTGCAAAAGTACCGCTTCTCTTCTCCTGGCCGGGACACATTCTTGAAAACAGTACAGATACTGCTCATCTGGCTTCCGGTTTGGATATAATGCCGACCTTGTGCGACTATGCCGGAATCACACTTCCAAAAAATATGCGCGGAAGGAGCTTACGGCCAATCCTTGAAGGCAGGTCCGTATCCGCCGATAATTTTATTGTTACTGAAGTTCGCAGCAATACAGGTAGAATGTTCCGGACCCCATCTTTCAAGTATATCACTTATCAAGACGATTCCGTTGAGCAGTTTTTCGATATGAGAACCGACACCGGCGAGACCAAAAACCTTGCAGCAAGCTCACGATATGCTTTAGTTTTGGCAGAGCATCGAAAGATGCTCAGAGAATGGGAGTCTCGACTGGATGTGCCGCCGAATGTCCCCAACGCCGATGTTTGGCGACAAAAGACATAATCTGATCTTATGTATGAAAAGTATAAAAGAACTATGTTCCATAATTAAATAGTCCTTACAAAAAAGTATGAAAGGAACCAAAATGAAAAGACAAACACGGAGAGAATTTCCCGAAAGACACGAGGAGGGACCCCGCTTCGCGGGAACCCAAATAGACATCCGGCTAAATCGCCGGAGTTTTCTGAAAAAACTCGGTTTTATGGCGGGCTCAGCGTCGGCGCTATCGATACTGCCAATCTGTGACAGCATCGGTCAGATAACAGGGATTGGAAAAAGAAGGCCGAACATCATATTTATTATGACAGACGATCACGCCTCGCACGCGATGAGCTGTTACGAAAGCAAAATCAATAAAACGCCAAACCTCGACCGGCTCGCAAAAGAAGGCATGCTCTTCAAAAACAGCTTTTGCACCAATTCAATCTGTGCCCCCTGCCGGGCGGTAATCCTGACCGGCAAATACAGCCACATCAACGGCGTTACCGATAATCGGCTGAAGTTTGACGGCAGTCAACAGACCTTCCCTAAACTGCTGCAAAATGTTGGTTACGAAACCGCTATGGTCGGCAAATGGCACCTCAAAACCGACCCGACCGGCTTTGACTACTGGAATGTCCTGCCCGGGCAAGGAACCTACTACAACCCGATTATGATCGAGATGGGCCAGCGGAAAAAATATACCGGGTACACTACTGACATTATTACCTACCACACCCTCAAGTGGCTCAAAGAACGCACCGGCGATAAGCCATTCTGTCTGATGTACCACCACAAGGCGCCACACCGGGAATGGGAACCTGGTCCCAAATATTTAACAATGTACGATGATGTTACTATACCTGAGCCGGAAAACCTCTTCGACGATTACGCAAACCGCGGAAGAGCCGCTAAAGAACAGGATATGAGCATCGAAAAAACGATGAACGATAGAGACCTGAAACTGATAGCACCGAAAAACCTTACGGATGAGCAGAAAAAGCTCTGGGACGCGGCATACGAACCTAAAAACGAAGCCTTCCGCAAGGCAAACCTCAAGGGCAAAGACCTGATACGATGGAAATATCAAAGATACATCAAAGACTACCTGCGGTGTATCGCCTCAGTTGACGAAAATGTCGGTCGGCTCTTGGATTATCTCGATGAATCTGGCCTGGCTAAGAATACCGTTGTGTTTTACACCTCTGACCAGGGCTTTTATTTGGGCGACCACGGCTGGTTCGATAAGCGATTTATGTACGAGGAATCGCTGCGTATGCCGCTGCTAATACGGTATCCGAAGGAAGTCAAAGCCGGCTCGATAAGCAACGACATCGTCCTGAACCTTGATTTTAGCGTGACGTTTTTGGACTTCGCAGGTGTACCAAAGCCCCCCGATATGCAGGGCCGTTCCATTCGCAAGATACTCCAGGGCAAAACTCCCATAGATTGGCGTACGTCGATGTACTACCACTATTACGAGTACCCAGCCGTGCACAGCGTTAAACGGCACTATGGTGTACGTAACAAACGTTACAAGTTGATACATTTCTACCATGATATCGACGAGTGGGAGTTGTACGACCTGAAAAAAGACCCGAAGGAAATGAAGAACGTCTATAACGACCCGGCATATGCCGATATTGTCAAGAAGCTAAAGACCGAATTGAAGCGTCTGCGCAAAGAATATAAAGACTCTACCGGCACTCCGGTATAAAAACGAACCATTGACTCTCAGCAAAGAAAACTCGCCGGCGAATCGTAGATATGTATAGCACGAAGGAACGGTTAAAACTGCTGCAAGAATTCACACCAAATGCATTTAATTACTGCGCTCCTTGTTTTTAGAACAAAAGGGTGGCATAGCACGAAGATATGGCTAAAAAACTGCTGCAAGAATTCACACCAAATGCATTTATTTACCGCGCTCCTTGTGTTTAGCATAAAAGGGTGGCAGCCTCAAGCGCAGCTTGGGGATGGCTCGGTGCTCTTTATATAAAGCGCATCTTTTTATTACAATTGGTATTACTCTTCCAGCAGCTCGCCGGTCGCCTTGTTCCACCGTATAGTGCGGACATTCATACGGTGTTCCTTGCCGTGGCAATCTGTGCAGTATTTTTTTTGACCGATGGACTCGTCAGTGTTCTTATCAAAGATAGTTTCAGCTCCGGCCAAAAGGGACGCGTGGTCGCTCACATGCTTGATTTTGACTCTCGGATGGCACATCATACAGGTCGGATTGATTTGTGCCTTGGGGTACATAATTTCAGGAGGCGTGATATTATCTTCATCGCTGCGATGGCGCTCTGACTCGCCGTGACACCTTTCACACCCGATGCCAACCCGTTCATGGTTAAGGGCGAGCTCTTCCTCGCCAAAAGCGTAGTGACACGCACTGCAAAACAAATTAGCGACGAAGGTTTTTTCTTCGGCCCGTTCCTCAGCGGGCTCTTCTTTGACCTGCTGCTTAACTGAGACCTCTTCAGTTTGTTCCTCGGCGGTTTCTTCTTTGGCCTGCTGCTCAATTGAGATTTCTTCGACCTTTTTCAGGCCGGACTCGTCGATGGTCCTTCTTTCAAACGAACAGTTTGCTGCAAAAAGCAGCAGCAAACTGCTCATTACAAATACAACCACTGTCACGACCTGCGGTTTCGTGACTTTCATATTTTACATCCTTGCTTGTCGTCCTCAGTCGTTCTGTTTGCCCCGTAAGACCAACCTTACGGGGTTTGTGATTCAGCATAGTATTCAGCAAAATCTAATTTGGTGGGTGGCAGCCTCAAGCGAGTCCCGAAAAATCGGGACGAGCTTGGGGATGGCTCGAAGCAACTACCTGTAACCACCATGCATTTATCGTGTTACTGACCGCTAAGCTTCTGCTATACGTATTCCCAGTCTTTGAGCCACTGATAATTTGCCGGCAGCTTGGCCCACGCCTCATCCATAGCCTTCTCAAGCTCCTCGGCCTCGGCCACATCAAGCTCTCGGCGTTCCTTAACGGCCTTTACGACGTTGTCAACCTGGTGGGGATTAATCATACCCGGGATAGGCGCCGCTATTGCCGGATTGCAGAGAATATAGCGGATGGCCATACGTGCAAGCCGGTCGTCCTCTTCTGCCGTTGGGCTGTCAGGCGAACTATCTCCCTTAAACAATGAGGTGCCCGCAAACGGCTTGATACCGAAGAAGCCCACATCATGCTTTTTTATCGCGTCAAAAACGCTGTCCTTTGGCAGCACCTTACTCTTAGCAGTGTAGGGTGTAACAACGACCTGAAGCACAGTAGGATAGGTCTCTATCATCCATTTGATGTGCGGACGGTCGTGAGAGGACAGACCTGTAAATCGGACTTTGCCCTGCTTTCTGGCCTTCTCGAGGGCACCCATCATCTGGTCAACTTCTGCTTCAGTGTGTCGGCCGCTTTGCTCGTGCATCGTAATCCGCCAGACGTCCACGTAGTCGAGCTTTGCCTTTTGCATACCCTTGTCGAGGGTTCCCAGCAGGGCATCGACCGTGCGGAACTTGGCATTTCGCAGCTCCTCCTGGTACCATGAGAAACCGAGGTACATCGCGTCACGCCTTCCCCTTAACGCCTCGGAATACGCCATGACTTCCTCCCAGGTGCAGGCGTCAATATAGTTGATGCCCGATTCGATGCATCGGGTAACGACATCACGGCGGTTATTCCTGAAACCATGACTGTCCAGGTCTGCACTTAGCCACCCCTTGCCTTTGAAGACGCCCGGCACCATTATATCGATGCGCTTCCAGTGTCCGCCGAGACACACCGCTGAGACCCAAATATTGGTTTTCCCGAGCCGCCGATACTCCATCTCCGGATTGTAGTTGCGGGTTTTGCTAATAACTCCTTCGGCATAGGCGCTATTGCTCCCCGCCGCCCCAAGACCTGCAGCCAGACCCGTTGCGGCCGCTGCACCATCACGCATAAACTCGCGCCTCGTTAGGTCATTGGCCTTACCCGATTGCTTTTGCTTTTGGTCCATAATTTTCTCCTTTTTATCTTAACTGCAATTTTCTCTTATAGGTTATTATCACGCTTTAGCGCTTACTTCCTTGAAACAATCTCTGAGATAATCCCTCGATTTGGCCAGATTGTCTGCCATCACATCCGCCTCCGGATGCCCGTGCATAAAGGGATTGACATATCCTCGATATCGAATATCTGTTAGGGCCTGTATCCAGGGCGTCATATCAGTCGGGCCGACGCCTGGAAGCTGCTCCGGGCCCGGGTAGTGCTGCCAGGCGTAGAAGAAAAAAAGCTGCTTACCACAGATACGTATCGCCTCCGGGACAGAAGCCTTAAGCGTCTGGATGTGATACGGTGCCAGTGCAATACCCAATCTCGGTGATGTATTCATATCGACGAAGGCCTTCAATGAATCCATCTCGCAAAGCAGCGCGTTGCCGTGGTTTTCGATGGCCAGGTAAGAGTTATGCTGCTCGGCTAATTCGACCAAAGGCTTTAGCTCTTCGATAAATTTGCGCATCCTAACGGTCAGCTCCTCAGGCTTGCAGGGTGGCGCACTGCCTCGAACAGCCACCCCGCCGCCGGCCTTGCCTAATAGCTCCGCATAACTCGCATAGCCTCCCTTATAGACCGAAAACGCGAACAGTTTAAGTTTATGCTCAGCCAACAGTTTTTTCAGGCCTTCCGCACCCAGACGTTTGGCAACATCGTCGAGGTGAGGACAGCCCTCGTGTGCCGACCAGATGTCTATAGCCTCGAAACCCAGCTTCGCGATTCGCTCACAGGCCTGTTCAATGGGCAGCTGCATGAAGTGTATCGATGAGGTTGACAGCCGCATCCGCCACTTTTCCTCATCGGCACTAATTCTGCCGAGGCCGGTACAAGATGATGCCGTAATTCCTGCTGCCGCGCCAACACTCACAACTTTTAGAAAGTCACGTCGATTCAGGTTTTCGTTCATCGCTAAACTTACTTCTGTTAAAAAAACTCCTGCAAAATACTCATTTGTAGTCATCGAACCTTAACATATTCCCCTCTGTTTGTCAAATC
>JBGVTO010000307.1:0-2956 GCA_041862635.1 Phycisphaerae bacterium
GCCATCGAGTATGTTGGCCGGGTCGGCTTTGGCTCCGACAATCTCTAAAAAGGTCGGATAGAAATCGACACTGGAGACAGGTGCGCTGCAGGTGGTTCCGGGCTTGACTACGCCGGGCCAGCGAACAATCAGCGGTTCACGGATACCACCTTCGTACAATGTTCCCTTTTCGTCTCGAAGAGGCTGGTTCGTTGTTACAGCCTCTCTATTGCCTCTATAACCGCCAAAGGGTTGATACAGTCCACCGTTGTCTGAGAAGAAGATTACAATAGTTCGGTCGGCAAGATTCAGTTCGTCGAGCTTTTTGATAATTCGGCCGATACTGTTATCCAGGTGCTCAACCATAGCTGCGTAGGTCGGATTATTTACACCTGCTGCAGGCTTAGTTTTGTTTTTGTATTTGTCGATTAGCTCCTGAGGTGCTTGGAGCGGGATATGCACAGTGTGATGCGACAAATATAGGAAGAACGGCTTTTCTGTGTTGGTCTGGATAAAGTCAATTGCGCTGTCGGTGAAACTGGTAACCTGTTTGTCGTTGCGGTTGGTGCCTTTTTGAATGGCCGTATCGAAGCCCTGATGTTCCGGGAAATAGGGCTGTCCGCCGAGGTGCCACTTACCGATGTGGGCTGTTGCGTAACCCTGTTCTTTAAGCGCTTCGGGGATAGTAATCGCTTCGAGCGGCAGCTGCAGGCGATTCTGTGGGACCGTGAGTTTTTCCCAGGGTCGCTGGTGACCCGGAATAAAATCCGTTATGCCTACCCGTGCCGGATACTGGCCGGCGAGAATACTGGCGCGTGTCGGTGAACATACAGGACAGGCCGCATAAGCATCGGTAAAGCGCATCCCCTGCTTGGCTAACCGGTCAATATTGGGCGTTTCGTGAAATTTATTGCCGTAGCAGGCTACGTCTGTCCAGCCCATATCATCTATTAGAATGAAAATGATATTGGGTTTATTGTATGCTTGAGATTTTGCAGTTAGCTGCTCAAAGCCATCAACACATCCGGGCACGGCCAGCGATGCAGCCCCGAATCCAATAGCTTTCAGGAAGACACGGCGATTCATCCCGTTAGAAATACTGTCTTTTGTCGAATGCAGCATGATTATAGAATTTCTAATGGAGGTTATTATATTATTGTTCGTTATACAATTTCTAACGGGATTCATACAGTTCTCCTTCCAATATGCTCAAAAGGCAAATAATACTCTATTTTCTGAGCTTAAAGTATTCCGTGGCTATTTGGTTTACGTAGTCGCCAATAGCCAATGATGCTGTTGCTGCTGGCGATGGTGCGTTTAAGACGTGGATAGAATTTCTCTGTCTTTCTATTCTGAAATCATCAATCAGCTCACCGTTGGGCCTAAGTGCCTGGGCGCGCACGCCCGTCTTGCCGGGTCTTATATCATTGGCGTCAAGCGAGGGAATAAGTCTTTGCAATTGCTTAAGGAATAGTTTCTTGGAAAACGCCCGTTTGTATTCGCCCAGTCCGTATCTCCAATGCTTTAGAAACATTTTCCAAAGCCCGGGATAAGTCAGAGCATTCCAGGTGTCTATCAGGCTAAAATCGGTTTTGTCGTAACCTTCCCGTTTGAATGCGAAGACGGCATTTGGGCCGCATTCGACTTTGCCGTCAATCATCCGTGTAAAATGAACACCTAAAAAGGGGAAATCCGGGTTCGGCACCGGATATATCAGGTTTTTGACTTTTTCAGCGGCCTCTTCCGTCAGCTCGTAATAATCGCCACGGAAAGGAACAATCCGCATCCCTGTCTCTACTACATCCATTTTCGCTATCCTGTCAGATTGAAGTCCCGCACAGTTGATAATATAGTTCGCGGCGAAAGCCTTTTGATTTGTTTCGACCTTCGTATAGAAATCGTGCTTGTCAAAACCCGTTACCTTATGCGAAGTCAGGACCTTATTGCCTTGTCCTTTTTTCACTATTAGCTCGGCTAACTTGTTTGCGACCCGGGCGAAGTCGATAACTCCGGTGCACGGCACCCATATCCCTGCGATGCCGGAGCAGAACGGCTCGATTTGTTTGATTTCATCCGGCCCAATTTTTTCAATGCCTTCTATATTGTTCTCCTTGCCGTTGTGGAAAACCTTTTCGAGATTAGGGAGCTCTTTTGTATCTGTTGCGACGATTATTTTTCCACAAATCTTGTATGGGATTCGATATTTTTTAGCGAAAGCGACAAGCTCTTTTCGTCCTCTGGTGCAGGTCTTAGCTTTATTTGAGCCGGGCTTATAGTACAGCCCAGAATGAATAACGCCGGAATTATGACTTGTCTGATGAGCTGCTAACCTGTTTTCTTTTTCTAATACGGCGATGCGAATATCCGGATGACTCAACGTAATCTTGTAGGCCGACGCCAAACCGACAATCCCCCCACCTACTACGACAATATCAAAATCAGTGTTTCCTTTCATTAGCATGAATCCTAAGTCTCACGTCAGGTTTTCGGTCTTATACCGATTGTAATTAAAAGATGCGCTTTATATAAAGAGCAGTGAGCCATCCCCAAGCTGCGCTTGAGGCTGCCACTCTTTTGTTCTAAACATAAGGAGCGCAGTAATTAAATGCAATTGGTCTTATACAATAACTGACACTCCGGAGCCCGTCAATCAAGAACCTCACGTAGCACGGGCTTCCAATCCCGCCATAAGGCGTCCTGTAGAGTGAAAAACACGGCCAAGATGGCCGTGCCGCCCAACTGATGAAACTTGTTAAATGCGGGATTAGACTTGAGCAGACTGGTAAGTAGTGAGCAGAATAAGTGAACTAAAGTTTGGAGTGCCTAAAGTGCCTAAAATGTTCATGGCCATCGTTTAAGGTTGTCGATGCTCGTCCCGCCCGTCGAAGACGGGACGGGGCTCGTATCGATGCTTGTCATAGAAGCTTGAAGGGACCCCGCCTTGCGGGAACCCAAACTCGCTTTTCCTCGAGCATCC
>JBGVTO010000308.1:0-5584 GCA_041862635.1 Phycisphaerae bacterium
GGCTGTAAATTTTCCGGCTTAATTCCCAGCGGTCCGGCATCATCTTTTCAGCGGCCAAAGCCTTCCTGATTATGTCAGCTTCTTCTTCCCGCCAGGCCTCACGCGACAGCAGAGTATCATTTCTGTCAGAGGACCCCATGTAGATATAATGAGCTACCTGCTTGAACGCCTGTTCATCAAACGGCTTGCCGGTAAATCTCTCAATGCCGGCTATCCCAATTGGAAAAGGAAGCTCATATCCGTTCCATTCTCTCACAGGCAGGGTCGGCAGTCCGTTCACTCCGCCGGCGGCAGCAGCTTTAACCATTTCAGGATGCAGAAAAGAATATCGATTACAAAATTTCGCCGATGCAGAAAATCCATGCATGAAAATCCGGTCGTTGATTGTGAATCCGTTTATACGTAAAAGCTCCTGAGCATGTTTGATCATTGATGTTAATTGCAGATCTATACGCTTGAGCTTTCCTTCTTCTATTTCAAGGGTGTCGATATCCAGAGCATGGGTGTACGCCCACCAGTGAGTCTCAGGCCGGGGACGGGGAAAAGTCGGGACCAGCAATGGAACACCAAGCTGCCTGGCCATCCGGTTGGCGTGAGATTTTTTCACTAACATTAGTGCCTTCGTCTGATGAACTTCCAAATCATCTGAAACCATGCCGCTATTGTTTGTTTCAACTAACATATAGACCTGCTTGTCTTTATCAATCCCGCCAGGGATAAACAGGTAATACGGAAAGTTGAAGCCCTCTACAGTCTGGGCCTCGACCTGCAAAATGTCATCACCGGCCAAATCCACCTTTTGTATTGCCCCGATCTTACGCACTGTTGCAGATTCAGAAACGATCGTGGAAATTGTTTTTGAGACCTTGTTGTTAGTCTCATCTGACTCTTCAACTTTGTTGTCAGGGTCAACTATCACCGAAATTACATTTTCATCTTGTCTAAGTTCTAGACCTGGATTGTATTCTGCCCAGGTGTCACCAGGCGTGATAGGCCCTGCGTTCTGAGCTGAAAGAAGCCGCCCACCTTTGTCGGGATCACCGGCATAGAAATACACCTTAAACCGGGGAAGCAGCACAGAGCCTCTATTGCGAAGCAAAATCGTAACTTCAAAAACTCGATCAGATAGTTTTGTCACTAATAAGTTCTCGTGACCTATAGCGATATCGACTTTTGTAGATTCAACGGTCGAAACACTGTCACCGGATTGTTCCCCGGCCTCTGCTACGGGGACAGTGAAGGCAAACAAGAGCACGATGACGACAATGCATCTGACGGTGTGCGGAAGGCTATGCCTCGGGGCCTTCTTTTCCAGCCGTCCGAGATGAGTCCACAGGCTGCGGGAATCTTCCACAAGACTCGTTAAAAGGTTCTTTTCATTAATCATTTTAGGTCTCCTTTCATTCTGCTTTTGCGAGAAATTACTTCGATTAGCTGTTTGCGTTACTTGGCCTTTGAGAGTACTCCAGCGACCTACTCCTTCCGCTCTTTCTCTCCGGCCGCCCGAATCTCGTCCGGATGGCCGAAAATGAAGCCTTCGGGGATCTGAGGCTCAAATAAGTCAACCGGAACTTTGGCATAATACTCAAATTGATCATGAATAATGATCCTTGAACGCCCAGCATTAAAGCTGTCGGGTAAACCATGTCGTTCTATGCGCATGGGTAATTTTGTTTTTAAATCAAACCAGATACGATCAAACCGTCCATCCCGATTATCTCCATACTTGCTGGCGCTTACTTCAAATCCAATGCACTTTCGCCCGTCAAATTCTCTTGTACCGAGGATACGATCGGCCCTATCAAGAAGTCTTACATACCAGCCCAGTTCTTCAACAGGATTAGGAATAAAACCATAGCGCTCATTTCTCCTTTTAAAATAACACTTGTGCTCCAGCGACACTTCTACCATCAAGGTGTCTTTTCCATCAGGTACGACCCACTGGATATTCGCGATATTTTTGCCATCATCATAACGGTCCCTTCTGTACCTGTCTTTTGCATTGTAACGTTTCTCCCAACCCCTGCTCATCTGTATGGGTTCAAAATCTCTAACAGAGGCCCCTCGCTGTCGATAGACCAAGGCTTCGATTTTTTCTAACGAGTCCATAATTTCCTGTCCCCATACAGCAGATGGCTTAAGCCACCATTTTCCGTTTTCCGGGCCGCTGCTGGGCCAAAAGGTTATTCCGCTTACAACGACTACAACGATCACCACCGCCGCAGCGAGTTTGGTAATTCTCCATTTCGCAATAGGTCTCCATAGCTCAGGCTGCGAAACAGCCGATTCTGTCTTATCTGATTTGGCCAGTCCCTTGGAAATAACCTCATGGACTCTCTTGTCCAGATCGGCACTGGCCTTCAAGTGCAATTTTTGAATCAACTCATTGATATCTTCTGCTTGTCTCATTTTTCAACCTCACCATTTAGCATAGACCGCAGTTTGTCCAGGGCATACCGGTAACGGCCTTGTACTGTGTTAATTGAAACGTTCTGCTGTCTGGCAATCGCCTTAAACTTCATCCCGTTGTAGGTATGCAGGAGCAAAACTTCTCGCTGTTCATACGGAAGCTGGCTAAGGGCCCAGCTTAACTGACGCAATTCTTCGCCGAATATCGCCCTAAATTCCGGGCTGTTTGAATCCATCGGGGCCGGGCTTGCTTGGTCTAACGCAATACCTCGGTGTGTTCGCCTTGCCTTGATTTTGTTCCGTGCGTTATTGGCGACGCAAGTCGCTAAATAGCCTTTCAGTGTCCCGGTGAGTCGAAACTTCCGGGAGGATTCGATAAAAGACACAAAAACCTCGTGCACTACATCTTCGGCGGAGCTTACATCATTTAAGAGAGCTGCCGCTAACGTCACCAAATCATCTTTGTACTTTTCATAAATGCCCCGCAGGATATTGCGGTTACCACGATTAAACTTCCATATGAGCAGCTTATCTTCTAACATCGAAAAGTTATTTCCTACACTTAGAACAATCGATTGTCACTTATATAACAATTAAGCTGACCGTTTTAGTATAAAGAAAATAGACTTTTTTTGCCATTTTTATCCCTGCGTACCCAAAAACAGGGTGCATCTGCCGTTTGCAGGTGGATTGTGATAGCTCGATTGATGAGTGTCATCTCTGAAAACGTACTTTGTGTTATTGCGAGGAATGTAATGACGAAGCAATCTCGACTTTTTCAACAGACCCTTTTACGGGAATGAATTTTCAGGGGATTTTGCTTGACGGGGAAGTAGTTGATTTGGTATAAATAAAACTGACTAAAATTGTGGATTTTGCTCTTCAAACGGGCAAAATTCTTGCCGGGCTGCGGCGGGCTCCGCCCCGACGAGTGGTTTTTCAGAATAGAGGAGTGGTTATTGTGTATCATGCAAGGAACAGAGTCGGCACGTGTTTTGTGCACTTGGCCTGCCCTGGCTCACTCTCGCCGCAATGCGAATTAGCGAATCGAGTCGCAGCGGGTGGCGAAGCCAAGTCGCGACAGGCAAGTGAAGATTCTTACATCCCAATTAACAATCTATTTTTATTTTTTTTTAATCCCGCCCGTCGTCCGCAGGATGCCTTGCGGCAAAGACGGGACGGGGCGAAGGAGGACTATTATGTGTAGAAAATTGATTTGTCTGGCTCCTTTTGTTTTAGTGCTCGGCCTGATTTGGAGCACTGCCGATGCGGCTGAACCCTTCCAGGAAATTGGCGGCTTGTTAGTAATGGAAGGTGAGCACTTCATGACAGCGGACGGCCGTAATGACGAGAATTCTTACGAGTGGGGAATCAGCACTGAGATTGAAGGTTTTGTTGGCACGGGCTATGTGGAAACACCCGGTCCGCAGGGCACGAATGGAGCGTGGGAGAACTCCTGCGAGTTGACCTACGAGGTTCAGTTTAACACGAGCGGGACGTACAGTATGTGGGTGCGTCGCCGTACGCTGGATGGTGCGAGTAACTCGTGCTGGGTTGGTCTGGACGGTGTCCAGATGGGTTCCAATGATAATACGGAAGACCATAACGTATGGATTTGGAAAAGCTTAGGGACGATGGAGGTCAGGGCGGGCCTGCATACGTTCAACCTGCGTCGCCGTGAGGCGGCATTCAAGGTGGACCGGATAGTGCTGACGACGGACAGCTCTTACACGCCGACGGATGACGGTCCTCCGGAAAGCCCACAAGGGCCACTCCTGAAGGCTTATTCCCCCGGCCCGGCTGATGGCGAGCTGTATATGGATACGTGGGCAAGCCTTTACTGGTCAGCGGGAAAGACCGCAGAGACGCACGATGTATATTTCGGCGAGAATTTTAACGATGTGAACGACGGCACCGGCGAGTCGTTCCGGGGAAATCAGGTTGGCACGTATTTTACTGTTGGCTTTCCCGGATTTCCCTATCCGGACGGTCTTGTACCGGGCACGACCTACTACTGGCGGATCGATGAGGTCGAGGCCGACGGAACTACGATATACAAAGGCGATGTCTGGAGCTTTAGGATTCCGCCCAAGACCCCCTACGACCCTGACCCGGCTGATGGTGCCGAGTTTGTAGGCCCGGATGTGGTGCTTAGCTGGACGCCAGGTTTCGGTGCGATGTTGCACTATGTTTACTTCGGTGAAAATTTTGACGATGTGAGCAATGCCGCCGGGGCTCTTCCTCAGGGAACTGCGGCCTATACTCCCGGACCACTTGAATTGGGTAAGACTTACTACTGGCGTGTTGATGAGTTCGACGGCGCCGGGACGTATAAAGGAGATGTCTGGGGCTTTACAACTCCGGGCGCCGTCGGAAGTCTGAATCCGTCTAATGGCGCTGTGAACGTAAAGCAGACACAGATTCTTAGCTGGTTACCCGGAGACTATGCAGCTTCGCATGAGGTCTATTTCGGCACAGATAAAGAGCTCGTGCGCAATGCCGATACCGGTTCGCCTGAGTATAAAGGTACCAGGGACCTTGGTTCCGAGAGCTTTGACCCTGGAAAACTTGAGTGGGATAGCACTTATTATTGGCGTATTGACGAGGTCAACAACGCCAACCCCGACAGTCCGTGGGTAGGCCTTGTCTGGAGCTTTACGACAGCCAACTTCCTTATCGTGGACGATTTCGAGTCTTACAATGACCTTGACCCCGATGATCCCGAAAGCAACAGGATTTACAATGCGTGGTTGGACGGATACGACGACCCGACAAACGGTTCTTTAGTTGGTTATGACGCTCCTCCTTTTGCCGAGCAAACTATCGTTCACAGTGGCAGCCAGTCGATGCCGCTCTTCTACGACAACAGTGTTGGTTACTCTGAGGCGACTTTGACATTGACTTATCCGCGTGACTGGACAGAGAAAGGTGTCAACACACTTACAATTTGGTTCAGGGGCATTTCGGCTAACGCTGCCGAGACTTTGTATGTTGCTCTCAATGGCAGCGCTGTAGTCAATCACGATAATCCAAATGCAGCGCAGATAACTGCCTGGACGGCATGGAATATCGATCTGCCCGCCCCAGGCGGATTTGCCGACCAGGGCGTGAACCTTGCCAATGTCAACACTATTGCTCTTGGGTTAGGCAATAAGAAAAACCCGCAGGCTGGTGG
>JBGVTO010000309.1:0-2098 GCA_041862635.1 Phycisphaerae bacterium
GGACTGCCAAACAACGAGGCGGAATGCCGAAAGGTCTTCGATTTCGCACGGGAAATGGGAATAGAGACGATTGTGTCAGAGCCGCCGGAGGATGCGTTTGACCTGATTGACAGGCTCTGCAAAGAGTACAAGATTGGCGTGGCGATTCACAACCATCCCAAACCTTCGCCTTATTGGAGCCCCGATACGGTGATGCGGGTCTGCGAGGGCAGGAGCAATTGGATTGGGGCTTGTGCGGACACCGGGCACTGGTGTCGGTCGGGAGTTGACCCCCTTGAGGCGGTAAAGAAGCTCGGCAGGGCCGGCAGAATCAGGAGTCTGCACTTCAAGGACCTCAATGAGTTCGGCAACCGTGATGCGCACGATGTGATATGGGGCACAGGAATCAGCCAAGCCAAGGCGATATTAACCGAGCTTGACCGTCAGAATTTCAAGGGCGTATTCTCGATTGAGTATGAGCACAACTGGCTAAACTCGATGCCCGAGATTGCAGGCTGTGTGGCGTTCTTTAGAAAGACAGCAGCCGAGCTGAACGACGTCGAGTACAAAGACATCTTTAAAAAGGACCTCTCGAACGCCGTGATGCAGCCCAATTCCTGGGCTTTTGACGCGGACAGCGTCCTCTCACCCGTATCCGGTGTTAGCGGCCACGAACTCGACATCTGGACCAAAGAACGCTACGGCAACTTCACACTCGAGCTCGACTTCAAAGTACCCGAAAGGGGCAACAGCGGCGTCTTTATCCGCACCGGCAGTATAGAGAAATGGATAAACACCGCTATCGAGGTCCAGATTCACGCCACCACAGATGGAACAAAGCACGGGCAGTGCGGGGCTATTTACGACTGCCTATCACCTTCAAAAACGGCTGTCAAAAAACCCGGTGAGTGGAACCATTACATCATCACCTGTCTGGACAACAAGATTTACGTAAACCTCAACGGCCAAGACATCATCGATATGGATCTGGACCTCTGGACCGAGCCGCACAAAAACCCCCAGGGAACCAAAAATAAGTTTCCCACCGCTTACAAGGATATGCCCCGCGAAGGACACCTCGGCTTCCAATACCACGGCAATCCTATCTGGTTCAAAAATCTTAAAATCAAATCATTCGACTGAGGTTAATCATAATGAAACACGTACAAATGAAAAACAAGAACGACAAAACCATCGTCTCCAGCGGGATGACTCTGCTTATCACGATATTGGCTTTCAATTTGTTTGGGACGTTTATGTTCGGCTATGAGCAGACTGCACTGGCAGGCGATTCAAATTCATCCGAAGAGTGGGTCTTGCCATTCAACGGCAAAGACCTGAGCGGCTGGGACGGTGATATGCGCCTGTGGACGGTCGAGGACGGCGTTATTCGAGGTCAAACTACTATTGCAAAACCAACCCGCGGCAATACTTTCCTTATCTGGCGCGGCGGTACGCTGCGGGATTTCGAGCTTCGGCTGAAGTTCCGCATACGGAACGGCAACTCCGGTGTGCAGTATCGCAGTAAGGACGTGGGCAACTGGGTCGTCAGCGGCTATCAGGCTGAGGTCGAGAACGCACCGGGTAAGGTCGGCTTCCTCTACCATGAGAGAGGCCGGGGATGGCTCGTCAACGTCGGCGACATAATGGTAATCGATGAGAAGGGCAACAAAGATGTCATCGGCAGAGTCTCCGATAAAGACGAGCTAATCAAGGCCGGCTACTACAAGGAAAAGGACTGGAACGAGTACAGAATCATCGCCCAGGGCAACCATCTGATACACTACCTCAACGGCTATCAGACAATGGAGCTGATTGACAATGACCGGGTGACCGATCCCGGCGATGCTAAGGACCTTAAAGGCTCTGCACGTGAAGGTATCCTGGCGCTTCAAATCCACGTCGGGCCGCCAATGCTCGTGGAATTCAAGGACATTCACATTAGAGAGCTAAAGCCGAAATATGGCGATGCCGTCGTGCTTTTCAACGGCAAAAACCTCGATGGCTGGGCGGTCAAGGGCGACACGCAAAAGAGCAAATGGGTCGCCGGCACCGCTAAAATGTCGTCTGATAATCCTAAGCTGTTAGTGAATAAAGGCGGCAGCGGTGAAATGATAAA
>JBGVTO010000310.1:0-8114 GCA_041862635.1 Phycisphaerae bacterium
CGTGACTGGACCGAGAATGGTGTTAGCACTTTATCTATTTGGTTCAGAGGCAATCCGGATAACGCTGCCGAGACGTTGTACGTTGCTCTAAATGGCAGCGCGGTTGTCTCTCATGATAATCCTGATGCCGCTCAGATAAATAAGTGGACCGAATGGACTATCGACCTGTCCGCCCCAGGCGGATTTACAGACCAGGGTGTGAACCTTGCCAATGTCAATACTATTGCTCTCGGATTAGGCAATAAGAACAATCCACAGGCCGGTGGTTCAGGTAAGATGTACTTTGACGATATTCGTTTGTATCCACCGGCACCGTAAGTCTGGATTTAGCTGGCCCCATTGCTTCTGCCGTAAGGCGTCCTTCGGATTGCAAAGCAAGATATGGGGGCTTGGTTGATACCAGGCCTGATAATTTTGAGATTGCGAGTCCGCTCAAGGCGGACTCGCAATTATGTTGAGGATGCGCTCCGTAGCCGAAGCTATGGAGCGTAGGCTGTTGGTGTATTCTGTGAAGGAAACACCATTTGGTAAAGATGAAGTGTTTTGATATTTGTTGAAAACAACAGGTATTTTGTGTGACAACTCGCCGCGACGCGTTGCAGCGGGAAAGGTCGTTATGTTTTGACCTCTTGAGGAAGGATTATTATGTGCGGGAAATTGATTTTTCTTGTTTCTTTTATTTTGACTTTGAGCCTGGTCGGTGACGCCTTGGCGGAAGATTTTTCCTGGGACAATAGCAGCGGCGATTCTCTCTGGCGCAATCCGGAAAACTGGGACCTTAACAAACTCCCCGACGTCGGCGATGCAGTCTATATCAATTGGCTGCGTGACCCGACGGAGGTAATCATTGATGCGGATACTGAAGCCCGGTTTGAGAGTGTTACCATCAGCAACGATGCCGTTGGGGGCCAGGATTATGTACACCTGCATATGACCGGCGGGACTTTATTGGCAGGAAATCTTATCAGAATAGGCAGGAATCAATTTGGAATGTTCACTCTCGATGACGGCACTGTGACGTGCAGCGCTTTTCAACTCGGGCGAAAAGACCCGAGTAAAGGCGTGGTCTATATTAACGGCGGTACGGTAACCGTCTCAACGAATACGAGAGTTCCCCGCGGGGGCTCCCAGGGCAGTGAATTGCACCTTAACGGCGGATTTCTTTACACCGGAGGCCTCGTGATGAATGACCCGGATGACCCGTTGTCCGGGACGAATGGAAGCATGGATATTGCCGGGGGTGTGATGGTATTAACCGGCGAAGAGGATAAAACAGAACAAATAAAAGAGTATGTAAATAACGGGTGGATTACGGCCTACGGTGTCACCAGCGGAGAGCTTCTCGAAGACGGCCGAATGGCATTAGTACAAATGGACTACAATGTCACTAATCCCGGTATGACCACAGTCTGGGCAATTGCAGTCAACCCGGTACAGGCCCGGTCCCCGATACCGAAGGATGGGGCAATATTGGGCATAGCGGAAGCGACCTCGCTGAGATGGACGGCGGGACAAACAGCAGCCCGCCACGATGTGTACTTTGGGAACAATTTCGAGGATGTAAACGCTGCTGATATTTCTGATGAGACGGGCATATATCGGGGCCGTCAGGATGTTAGCGGCTATATTTTCCCCCAAGCTCTCGAATGGGGAGCCAATTACTACTGGCGGATTGATGAGATTGAGGCCGACGATACTATTCACATAGGCCCGGTCTGGAGCTTTACGGTAGCGGACTATCTTCTTATAGATGATTTTGAAGACTACGACACCGGCGAGAACCAGATATGGTATGCCTGGAAAGACGGGTTCGGCTATGGTACGCCGGAAGCTCCGCCATTCTATGCAGGTAATGGTACCGGCTCGGCTGTAGGCGACGAAACAACCGGTTCTTATACCGAGGAAACTATCCTTCACGAAGGCGGGCAGGCGATGCCATATTTTTACGATAACAGTAAGCAGAATTATTTAAACTACTCAGAAGTCAGGATGACGTTGAGCTATCCACGTGATTGGACAGAGCACGGTGTGGAAGTGTTGTCACTATGGTTCAGGGGCTATTCGCAATATGTTGGCGGCTTTGTGGAGGGGCCGCCCGGAATCTACACTATGACAGCCTCAGGCGTCGATATCTGGGACCCGTCCGACCAGTTCCACTTCGCCTACAAGGAGCTCTCCGGTGCCGGGGCGATTATAGCGAAAATCGAGAGCGTGGCGAACACGGACGACTGGGCCAAGGCGGGCGTGATGATTCGTGATACGCTTGAGGCGGACTCAAGCCATGCCATGGTGGCCATCACACCCGGTAACGGAGTTTGGTTCGGCAGGCGTGAAACGGCCGGTGACATCAGCGTCAGCACGAAGCAAGCCGAAATCACCGCACCTCAATGGGTGAAATTAGAGCGTACTATAGGCGGACTTGTCAGGGCCTATTATTCGGCGGACGGCAGCACCTGGACACAATTGGATATAGCATCGGTTATGATGGATATGCCTGCGTACATAGGCTTGGCGCTGACCAGCCATAATGCTGATGCAACGTGCGAGGCTGTGTTTTCAAATGTCAGCTTCCCTGACACTGATATTGAGCCGCAATGGATAGACCGGGACGTCGGCATAATCGGGAACGAGCCTGAACCTATGTATGTTACTCTGGCCAATAGTGACGGCACAAGTGCGACTGTAGTACACCCCGATCCCAATGCGGCGCTCATAGAAGACTGGACCCAATGGAGTATAGACCTGAAGAGCTTCAGTGACCCCGGATTGGACCTGACCGATGTCAATAACATCTCTATTGGTTTCGGTAACAAGGCTGACCCACAGCCCGGCGGCTCAGGTAAGATGTACTTTGACGATATCCGGCTGTATCGGCCGGCCCCGGAACCGGAAGGACCCTAAGAGTTGTACGTGGCAATTCATTGCCCGCAGTGACAGACTTCTCGCTCTTCATAGCTGGCTTGGCAACTCGGCTCGACGACACGTCTCTACGAAGTGCTTCGCCGAAGCAGGAAGCTACGCCGGAGCAGGCTGGTCGATTCATATCGGGGTGCCGGAAAAAAAGAAGCCGCCGAAGCGGCCTTGTTTACAAATCCCTCTAAAAAGCACTTCCCGTTCTTCTCACAACTGGGCGGTACTGGACTTGAACCAGTGACCTCCTGCGTGTCGAGCAGTGTTTCGGAAAATATAATGCTTTGAAAGGCTGGTTAAGGCCGTTTTTTGGGTGTCTGTTGAGGGTCTAAACTGAAAGTGGACTGCCAGGTGACTCAAAGTAGACTGGTTGTCGAGTCAGAGTAAGTACATTTAGACACTGGCTTAGACACTGGTCTCCAGAAAGGACAACCTGGGAGCCGGTGTTCTGGCCAAATGCCTCTATCAGTGTTCCAAGCTTGGCCACGGGCGAAGTAGAGTTCCAGGCCATCGGCTGAGATGAACGGCGAACTATCAATAGCTGAGCTATTGACTGATGGGCCAAGCCACTCTGGGGTACTCCAGTCTTCATCTACTGTTTCTCGCGTGATGACCCAGATGTCCAAGTTCCCTGAGCCGCCAGACCGAGTGGAGTCAAAGTAGAGCGATAGTCCATCAGCCGAAATTGCAGGGGATACGTCGTCAGCCGAACCATTAACAATTGGACCAAGATTAACCGGTTCTCCCCAAGAGTACTCTGTCGTGGACCGCGTCGTGACCCGCGTCGTGACCCAGAGGTCTTGATTGCCGTATCCACCAGGCCGATTAGAAGCAAAGTAGAGTGACATGCCGTCTGCCGAAATGTTGGGGATGCAGTCCTTTGATGAACTGTTGACCGGAGGCCCCAAATTCGTGGGAGTCCCGAAAGTGAAATCTGCCTTCGCAACCTCCGTAGCCAGGCCCAATGCCAAAACTAATACGATTGGAATTACCTTTTTCATTTTGTCAACCTTTCAAAAAAGGATTTCATAATGCGTCAGGGTTTAGATTCACTATGGGCTCACGGCCCGGTTGTAAATGCGAACATCATCAATCAGGCCGGACCAATAAGTTCCGGATTTCATAGCCTTGCCGGTGCCAATGAGCAGACTGTTCTCTGAGACCTCCAAATTAGACAGTGTGTCTTCAGCCACGGCGAGGTCATCAAGATAAAGTGTTCTATGCGAGCCATCCCACACGAGACATATCCGGTGCCAGTTGCCATCGGTGATGACTGCCTGTGACTCCAGTATGCCGACGTTCCGGCCAGTACCTTTTAACTCCGTCATCAAGTTACCTTCCGATGTATCCGCACAGAGCCAATTCACTCCACCCCTTTGAGAGATGACAACCTGGCCTGGAGCACCACCTTTAATCCAGGCGAGGACACTGAAAGGACCTTTTATTAAATTCGGTATGGAGCTGATAAAAATAAAATCGTCTACTCCATCTAACTGAAGTGCACCATCGACTATACCACCAGCAGGTTGCCAGACTGGATCACCTCTAAGTGTTCCATCACAGATAGCGACGTTATCGTATGCTACATCACCCTGTGCTTCGTCCAATGGCCAGTGCGCAACTAGCGTCGGGTCGTACACTTCTACTTCTTCAAATAAATGCTCAGCAAGGACAATTAGGTCCTGGACATCCACGATGCCATCACCCCAGGGCATCGGGCCAATATCACACAAGGGATAATCTTCGCCCCAGTGGTCAACCATTATACACATGTCGGCACTGTCAATAATTCCGTCGCCGTTAAAGTCTGGCGCTGGGGGATTGATGGTTAGTTCATACACTGTTGAGGTGGCAGGACATGGATGAGGTCTATCCGTTCCACCGATTACATATATCCTGTTGTTAAACACGCTGGTCGAACAGCATGCTCTTAGGAATGGCGTGTCTGCTTCTCTCGTCCATGTATCCGTCTCTGGGTCGTATATTTGCACTGCTTTATAAGGAGAATTACCGCTGGCGCGCCATCCCCCAATGACAATTATCTTGTCGCCAACTACGACGGCGGCCATCCCACTGGTGCCTACAGGCATGTAGGCTTTGCGCATCCAGGTGTCAGTGGCCGGGTCGTACTCTTGCACATTGGGTATAGCACTGTAACCAGGCCTTCCTCCGAGGGCATATATCTTTCCATCCACTACACAGGCACATAAGCCCCAGACGCCGGTAGGCATATTAGCTTTTCTCATCCACGTATCTGTTGCAGGATCGTACTGTTCCACAACATTAAGACCTGTGATACTATTGGGAGCTCCCCCGATGGCGTAGATCTTCCCATCAACAGCACGGGTGGCCAGGCACCATCTCGGCGTGGGCATGTCGGCCTTCCGCGTCCATGTATCAGTGGACGGGTTATACTTATACACGGTTGGACTACCCCAAGTAGTATTATCATCACCGCCAATAACATAGATTTTTCCATCCACCACAGCGCTTGATCCGATCATATTGGTCCTTGCAATTGGGATATCAGCCTTCCTTGTCCATGTATTGGTAACAGGGTCATACTCCTCCACAGTCGAAAGGGCCTTCGAGTCGGGTTCGCTCGTCGATCCCCCGATAACATAGACCTTGCCGTTGACCACAGCGGACGTGTGCAACCATCGTGGCGTCGGCATATCGGCCTTCTGTGTCCAGGTGAAATCCGCCTTCGCGTTCTGGCCGTTGCCCACGACAATCACGGCCACAAATCCAAATAACATTACTTTAATTTTTGCACAATTTAACCGATTCATAACGCACATTTCCTTTCCGCCCTTTTACCCAAGGGCCTTACAATAACTGTTTATCATCGCCAATGGCACCCTTTTCAGAAACCGCCAAGAGCTCATCAATCAAATGCTCTACATATAAACACAGTAAAAATTTCCAATCTTGCGCGAAATCCTTAAATTTTTGAAAGAAATCTATAATGCGGCGTAAGTACCCTAAAAAGCTCGATTTAGCGCTTGCTAATATTCTGAAAATCCACTATTATTGACTTTATCTGGGCCAGTAAGATGTGTAGTTGATGCCCAACAACACGTTTGACGGCATAGAGAACATGAAACCAGATGATTACACAGATATGGGTGGTACAAGAGAGACATTTCTTACCACTCATTGGTCACTCATTGAAGACGTCAGTTCAGGTGATTTAGATAGAAATCGAGCCTTGCTCGGCTTATTGCTAAGCAAATACTGGAAACCTGTTTATTGTTACCTGAGGCGCAAAGGTTATGATAATGAAAAAGCAAAGGACCTTACCCAGGAATTCTTTTATGAAGCTGTTTTCGGCAGAGGTCTGATTCAAAAGGCCGATGAGTCTAAGGGACGGTTTCGTTCATTTCTGTTAATAGCCTTAAATCGATTCTTAATAAATATTAAGAACAAAGAAACAGCCCAAAAACGTATACCAAAAGATAAGCTCGTTCCACTGGACATGGTCGATTCACTGGAATTGCCCCAAACCGTCTCAACATTAGCGCCTGAAGATTCTTTTACTTACGCCTGGGTATCGTCACTTGTGGAAGATGTTTTGGAAGAAGTAGAGGCTAAATGTCATGCGGATGGCAAGGGCGTACACTGGCAGGTGTTCTACGACAGGGTTCTGCAGCCTATTATAGATGGAACCGATTCGCCTTCTTTGAAGGAGATTTGTGAAAGATACGGAATCAAAGATGACGCTAAGGCCTCCAACATGATTGTTACTGTGAAAAGACGCTTCCAGGCGGCTTTGAAAAAGCAATTACGTGATTCTGTGATCTCAGAAGAACAGGTAAGGGGTGAATTGGAAGAAATTAGGAGATTTTTCCCAAAAATTGCGCAAGATGGTGAATAGTTGCTGTATTTATTATTAGCGTAATGTGTCAAACTTATCTGAACAGCAATATGGTTTTAAAATCGTGGTAAGAATATGGCTAAGAAACGAATATTTGGCCTTGATCCGAAGAAGCTGGATAAGCTCCTGTCAATAGGCACAGAGGGTCTTGATATTGAGGATAAGAAATCACCCACGACAGGTGAAGATAATCAAGCAAAGAAGATTGATGTGCCAAACGCTACGGCCTCTTTAGCTATTTTCGCCGAACAGCCTGGCGGTCAGATTGGACGATATAAGTTGCTTAATGTCTTAGGTGAAGGCGGGATGGGGATTGTATATCTGGCCGAGCAGAAGCAGCCCATCAGACGCCAGGTGGCCTTGAAGGTCATCAAGCCGGGAATGGATTCCAAACGTGTCATCGGGCGCTTCGAGGCTGAAAGACAGGCTTTGGCCCTGTTAGACCATCCGAATATCGCTCATGTTTATGATGCGGGGACGACAGAGGCCGGCCGGCCATATTTTGTGATGGAATACGTCAAGGGCTTATCCATAACCGAGCATTGCGACCGCCATAAGCTTACCATCGAAGACCGGCTGAATCTATTCTGGCAAGTCTGCCTTGCTGTCCATCATGCCCACCAGAAAGGCATCATTCACCGGGATATAAAGCCGTCAAATATTCTGGTCTCATTACAAGATGACCAGGTGATTCCCAAGATTATCGATTTCGGGGTAGCCAAGGCCCTTGCTCAGCCGTTGACGGAGCAAACGCTTGTTACCGAGCAGGGCCAGTTATTCGGCACGCCTGAGTATATGAGTCCTGAACAAGCGGATATGGCTAACGAGGACATAGATACCCGCTCAGATATCTATTCGTTAGGCGTGCTGCTGTATGTACTGCTGACAGGAGTTTTGCCGTTTGATTCGGCTACCTTTCGTGAAGGCGGCATTGAGCACATCCGGCAGGTCATCCGCGAGACCGACCCCAAGACGCCGAGCACCCGCCTGACGAGACTTGGTGACGAGGCTAAGAAGGTTGCTGAAAAACGCCGGACCGAGGTCGCAGCATTAGCCAAATGCCTGCATAGAGAGCTCGAATGGATTCCCCTCAAGGCGATGCGTAAGGAGCGTGCCGAGCGCTATCGCTCAGCATCTGAACTTGCGGACGATATCGAGAATTACCTAATAGGTGCTCCTCTGATTGCCGGGCCGATAAGCACCGCTTACCGGCTCAAGAAGTTCGCCCGCCGCAACCGAACATTCGTGACTGGCGTTGCTGCGGTGGTGGCAGTACTTATTGCTGGCGTCATCGGCTCCACTTTTTTCGCCATCAGGGCCGAGCGCG
>JBGVTO010000311.1:0-8057 GCA_041862635.1 Phycisphaerae bacterium
TATTAACGTAAACCCCGTTAGAAAACTCCGGTGTTGTTGCCTGACATCTGTTTCCCCGTGTCTTTCGGGAAATCTTTTATTAGTCCCCTTAGAAATTTTTATTTCTAACGGGGTAAAGCCTTTTCCTCTGCGCATGTCAGTTCTCCTTACTTTTTTGAATAAGGTTTTTCAAAACCGAAATTTTTCACCAGACATAATGAGTTTCCTAGTGTGCGTCTCTGCCATTATTATAATACAGTCAGTCGCAGAAATGCAAGCTATTTTCGATAATTCAATCCGTTACCAAACAAGATATAACACAATCAAATCCAGGCTGTCGGTATACTATAGGCTCAATTCTCACAAATGGGCCACCAGGATGGAGGTATGACGACTCCTTTCAGGAAAGCCTGACCTTGTGCTAAAAGCAGATCCCAAAAAGACTCAGTAACCTTTATCAACAAGAACACGTAGTGACTGACCTCAAGTGCACTCATCACCTGCCCAAAACAGCTCACTTGCAGGCCCAGCGGAATAAAAACGATATGTACAAAAAGCCAGGGCTATGGATGAGATGGTGTATAACCCAATTTTCCCCAACAACCCTTCTGCATCCTGTACAGGTCCTGGAAACCCGCGGGTGTTTTCGGCACCCACCCGACCTGGGGTCCCGTGTTTTCCTCTTCTCTGGCATGCTTTATCGTATCAGTGCCCTTCCACTTCCAATGGTCACTGTGTCCATCTGCAAAGGAGAGGGTCGTCCCGTCCCCGTGTCGGACCGGTGGGCTATCAAACCAGTACTCATCTCTATAATAAACAGCATAGGCATCCGGAGTCATATAGCCTTCATCGATGAAAACAAGTCTGTAGGGAGGTGCCGGGTTATGAATCTCGGTCCTTTTCTTGATGTGTGTATTAGGTACTCCTTGAACCCAGGTATGTTCAACGGCGTTCATAGAAAACATTATCGCGTATGTCAGCGCCTCTTCTTTACGCCCCGTCGGGCACCTGTACATTTTGACATCCTTAACATAAGGCCACAAGGCGCCGTCCCTGATTGCGTCCTGCTGTTCGTCCCACCCAGTTGCAAGCCGGTCCACCCATGCCAGCTCACCCTTGTGTTTGCCCCAGCCGGTCTCGGCGTTGCTATAGCCTATGGCACCGTTGACGAGGACATCGTCATTATCATCGGCGTACATAATCCACGCCATCGTCAACTGCTTCAGATTGCTGAGACAAACCGCACGCCTGCCTTGCTCCCTGACACGGTGCAGTGCCGGTATCAATATCGCCATCAGCACTGAGATGATCGCGATTACCACCAAAAGCTCTATCAATGTAAACCCCGTTAGAAAACTCCGGTGTTGTTGCTGGATGTCTGTTTCCCCATGTCTTTCGGAAAATCTTTCTCTTTCCCGAACAGGGATGTCAATTTCTAACGGGGTAAATCCTCTTTGTTTTTTCATTGTGGTACTGCCTTTCCATATTAGCGGATTTGCAGACCGAAAAGAATTTTTCAATCACATTACAATGTCCACCCTTCTCGATACGGCGGATTGATGAACTGATTCGCCTCATCGCAGTTGGTAAAACGCATATTTCTGCCATCCCATTGGAGCTTGCGTCCTAACATCTTTGTCGCAATAATCCCTAACTGGGCGATCTCTGTCAAAGGTCCGCCGTAATCAAAATTTGAACCTGCTTGCATATTGTTTTTAACAGCGTCGAGCCAGTCCTCGTGATGTCCCTTCACTCTGGGCAGTGTTTTGGCCGGCTGCTCGTAGGCTTTCATCTTTGTCTCGGGGATTATACTTGCCCCGCGGGCGCCATGTGAGCCGTACATAATCTTGCCTTTGTCCCCGATTACAATCGCCCCTGTGCCCGGCATCTTTTGTCCCTCCTCCAGCTCCTCCGGACGCGGAAGCTTCTCTACACCATCAAACCAGATTAGCTTAACAGGTCCCCGTCTGCCGCTCTCCGGAAACTCATAATTTACAATCGTGCCTGCAGGAAACGTATCGGCATGCTTTTTCGGGTCATATCCTTTGGCCTGGGCCTGGATTGTTTTCGGTGCTCCCAAGTCCAGCGCCCAGAACACAGGGTCAACAACGTGGCAGACCCAATCGCCGATTGTTCCGGAACCAAACGGCATCCAACTTCGCCATCTGCCGGGCAGACACATGGGATTATACAGCCGATATTGGGCCGGCCCTAACCATAAGTCCCAGTCCAGCTCGGATGGAATCTCGTGCTTTTCTGTGCACTTTGAGAGTTGATCAATCCTGCAATGGTTCGACCCACAAGCTGCGTGCACTTCGCGAACGTTCCCAATAGCCCCATCCCAAATCCACTCACAGAACACACGGATATGGTCAAACGAGTGCCCCTGATTGCCTAATTGCGTTATTACCTTGTGTTTGCGAGCGGCTTTCATAAGCTCGCGAATCTCATAGATAGAATGGGCCAGCGGTTTTTCGCAATACAGATGCTTTCCTCTCCTGATTGCTTCCATGCACGCCACCGCATGCGTATGGTCCGGCGTGGAAACCACCACCGCATCGATTTGGTTATCCATCTCATCTAACATCCTGCGAAAATCGGTATAACGTTTGGCCTTAGGATAATCCTCGAATGCCTTGCCGACCCGTCGCATATCCACATCGCAAAGCGCGACAATATTTTCTCCCCTGACGCCGTTCAGGTTAGCTCCGCCTCGCCCCCCAATACCAATACATGCAATATTGAGCTTATCACTCGGAGCTGCAAAGGCCTTGCCACCCATTACATACCGAGGAACGATAGTAAATGTAGCTGCTGCTACAGCACTGTTAATAAAAGCGCGGCGGGAAATCTTCGTTCCTTGTTGTTCTGTCTTCTCAGCTTGATTTTTGATGTTCACAAATGTCCTCCTGGAAAAGACCAAGCTTATTAACCGGGTAAACCTGATTCAACTATACCACCGAGCTTATATTCTACAATATTAACCAAATAGCGGAGAAAATGCAATCCTTTCCCGTGTTTTTTGCTATACAACAGACAGTAAATAATGGACTCAAATGTTTAACGTTTTTTCGGATAATGTGGCGAATACAGCAGACGTTTTTTTCGTATGACCAGTTTGCCGTTGGAGACGAACTGTTCTCCACGCTCGGAAAGATGTTCTATCATACGCTGTCGCCATTTTAATAAGGTGTTTTTGTAAGCCGATTCAGCCGCCAGGTCATATAGCTCGGCCGGGTCATTTATCAAATCAAAGAGCTGTTCCCTGCCATCGTATGCATAGTAAATATACTTGAATTTGCCATCGGTCAGCGCGTTCCAGTGATCTTCGCTGTAACACATCGAATGTTCCAGGTCAATGAACTGCCGCCAGTTTTTCGTATTTCCACGAACCAGCTCGAGCATGCTCTTTCCGTCAAGATGATTCGGAATAGGCGCTCCTGCCGCATCGAGAAATGTCGGCAATACATCACGCAGCTCCACTGGTTGCTCTAATGTTTTGCCTCTCTGATGCTCCATTCCCATGTTTTTGGGACAACGCAGCAGCATGGGGATTTTGGCCGAGCCTTCATAAGCATAGGTCTTGCGCCATAGATGATGGTCTCCGAGCATATCGCCGTGGTCGGAGAAATGGATGATAAGGGTATTATCATACATACCACGTTTTTTCAGGGCCGCAAGGATTCGACCGATCTGCTCATCAATGAAGGTAATCGAACCGTAATAACCTCGGCGGGTCTTTTTAGCCTGTCGGACGCCTAAGTCACCATGCCAGAGGCTTGGATTTGGCGGGTCTTTGTGTTCGGCATATCGAACTGCCCATTCGCCAACATAAGGATTGGGCATGTCTTCTTCATTATACATATCCATAAATCGTTTTGGGGGGTCGTAAGGACTGTGAGGCCGGGCAAAAGAAACTTTCAGCAGAAACGGTTCTGAACGATTGTATTTTTCAATGAAATCAACTGCTCTATCGGCCGTCCACCTCGTCGGATGCAGCCGTTCGGGCAGGACATACGTTTTGGCTCTATAGTCATTCCAGCCGATGCCGGTCGCATCCGGATTCAGCTCAGGCGCCTGCTGTTTAAACCAAAGGCGATAATCACTGACAAAACCGGGTGTTTCTGCCCGGCCGGACTCATCGAGCACTATGCCGTGATAGCCGCGAAGTTTCCTTTGTGGGTACCAGTGCATCTTGCCGATGCCGAACAGATAGTAGCCCACATCGCGAAGGGCTTGGGATAATTCAAATGGATACTTGTCTGCCACCCGTCCGTAGCCGATCATCCCGTGATGCCAGGGGGACAATCCTGTCAATATCGCACTACGGGCCGGTGTACAACTCGGGGTCGAACTATAGGCGTTCGAGAAAACAACGCCGTCCTTTGCGATGGAGTCTAAATGAGGTGTTTTGATGACTTTATTGCCGGCACATCCCAGACAATCGCCCCGGTGCTGGTCGGTCATCAGATACAAGATATTGGGCTTTTGCTTTGTCTTCGGGGCGGCAAAGCTCGTACCGGTGATGAAAACCATCCCTGCTGAGACCAAAGCTGTACTCTTAAGAAAATCTCTGCGTGTTATTTCAGATAAATGAAACTGATTCATATCGAACTCCTGATTTGATTTAGATTTCAGCACCAGAATTATAATTCCAGCCGGTAGTGTCGAATTAAAATTATAAAGCCGATATGTTTTTTTTCAAGCTGATATTGCTGAAAACCTAAAGAGCTTGCAATAGCACCCAATAAAGTTATAATCCGGCGGTAATTTAGTGGATAAAAGTCCACAGAAGCAGTTATGTAGATGTAAAACAAGGAGAATTAAGAATGGATAAACAGATTAGTATTATGCCGTGCCTTGATATGCAGAATGGTCGTGTAGTCAAGGGCGTTCATTTTGTGGATATTCGTAATGCTGGCGACCCCGTCGAATGTGCAAAGGCCTACTGTCAGGCCGGGGCGGACGAAATCGCTCTTCTGGATATAACAGCAACAATTGAGAACCGGCCTACAATGCTTGATGTTGTAAAAAAAGTAGCTGAAGTTACGACGATTCCTTTTACTGTTGGCGGTGGTATTCGTGATGTTGCTTCGGCAGCGGCGGTGATAGAGGCGGGAGCTGATAAAGTGTCTGTAAGCAGTGCGGCTTTCAGAAAACCGGATGTCATATCGCAGATGATTGCCGAATTCGGCCCCGAGAAAGTAACGGTTGCTATAGATGTGGACCTGAACGAATCATTGCCGTCCGGCTACGAAGTCTATATCGATGGGGGTCGAACCGCTACCGGCGCCGATGCCATTGAGTGGGCTAAGAAAGTTGACGGTTTCGGAGTTCCTGTAATATTGCCAACGAGTAAGGCCGGAGACGGAGCTAAAACCGGCTATGACCTTCCTGTTATCAAAGCGATGGCCGATGCCTGTTCAGCCTCAATCGTGGCCTCAGGAGGGGCCGGCAAACTGGAACATTTCTATGAGGCGGTAGAAGCTGGAGCAACAATTCTCCTTGCGGCTTCTGTGTTCCATTTCCATATCATCGATATAGGAGAATTGAAAGACTATCTGCGAAGTCGCGGTTTGAACGTGAAGTAATGCCTAAAGCCCCAAGCCAATAACCGACTATCTTTCATTGCGTCATTCCCACTATTGCCCCATCTGAGCCTGGCAGCAAGAGTTTCGGTTATGTATTGAGTTCCGCTTTACGCCTGTTATAAGCGTATGTATCCATATTAATGCATTACAGGGTGGCATCCTCCTGTACTTCGCAGAGTAGTATATACTTGTTCGGGGGTGTACCTTCCTTGTACTTTTCATTAGTAATTTCGAGCTAAGCTATCTTTTAGTGTTCTGGGAGATTCTGAAGGTCGGCTTGACGGCCTTTTCTTGGCTGAGAAAACAAAAATATTTATTTTTTTTCAATTTCCCCAAAAAAATTTCAAGTGCGAATATTTCTCATTATCGGGGTTAAGCCGGGCAAATCATCAGAGATGGGAAAAAAGATTAAATGTCTCAAATCGGAGTCTGGGGAAGTGGAAAAAGAGTAAGAAGTCTTCAGTTTATGTCTTCCTTGCCTGTGTTAAACCGAGTTCTATTGTTGGGACCAGGGGACATTCAGAAAAGTTCAAGATTAAGAATAGGATCTGCCGATGGAGGGTATTAGACGAAATAAAAAAAAGGTGGCTCTGGAAAATGACCAATCCGGCCATATTAGCTTAAACTGATTTTGTCCATCTTAGAGTTTCGCGCACAAGTCAGATGATAATGCGGGCATTGTCAGGGACGGCTAAGAAAGAAAAGGAAAGAGCCACAATTTACTATTGCCCCTGCGAAGCAGACGGCGAGTATCTCAGAAATAACAAACGAAAATTGGAATTAAAGGGATACACTTGCTTATGTCTTCGCGGGGGCTTTTTTATTCATTTTCCTTATTAGCATCTGGTCCCAGACCAATCTCTGATAATGAGGGACAATTATGTTCTGATAATGTTATGGACAAGCAGTTATTTTTAGTGTAACTTTTTTGGATGATACTACCACATAAATGTGTTGCATGAGGGTTGAGCGATGAAAAAAAGAAATCCACTGGTGAACACCACAGAGCAATTTCTGAAAGTTTTTTTAGCAGCACTTATCATTTTGTTGGCGTCCGTCTCACAGGGGCAGGAATGGACACGGTACCGCGGTCCGAACGGACAGGGCATCAGCCAGGCCAAAACCATCCCTGTTAAATGGACGGAAAAGGACTATAACTGGAAAGTGAACCTACCGGGAGGCGGCCACTCCTCTCCAGTGGTCTGGGCAGACAAGGTCTTTATAACCAGCGGTGACCAAAAAACCGACCACGGTTTCCTTCTGACACTACGAGTTTCCGACGGCAAGATATTATGGCAAAAGCAATACTCGTTGACTCCATACCGTCCGAACCCACGCAATAGCTATGCCACCGCGACGCCAGTAGTGGATGCCGACCACGTTTATGCACTCTGGCCTACTCCCAAAGAGACAATCTTGGTGGCACTGGACCACAACGGTGGAGAAATCTGGAAGCGCACCTTCGACGGTGTGCATTGCCAGCATGGGGCAGGCAGTTCTCCCATCGTCTTCAATGACATCGTAGTCTTTACTCACGAGCACGAGGATAGCAGCAAGGATGCCCAGAGTGCCTGGATTGCGATTGACCGTAAGACCGGCCAGACACGCTGGAAACTGGACCGCAAAACCAGCCCAAAAACATCCTACTCGACACCGTGCATTTACTCACCGCCAACAGATGAACGACAGTTGATTTTCACCAGTCTCGCTCATGGCATGACCGGTGTCGATCCCAACACAGGGACGGTCGTATGGGAACTGAGCTCGGCATTCATTAGTCGCGTAGTCAGCTCACCTGTCATCGCAGGTGAACTTTTAATTGGCACTTGTGGAGATTTCTCCAGCGGCAAACGCTTAATCGCGATTCGACCTTCTGCAACGGATAAAACCGCCGAATCCACTGAGGCATATAAAATCGACGATAGTTCCATGCCGTACGTTCCTACCTCCCTGGCTCAGGCAGGCTTGCTGTTTACGTTTCATGACAGGGGCTTTGTATCCTGCCTGCGAAGCGAAACGGGCGAGCTGTTCTGGCGGGAGAAGCCAGCCAATCAATTTTATAGCTCACCAGTCTGGGTAGATGGTAAGATTTACTGTATCACAACTAATGGCGATGTTGTTGTAATCAAGGCCGCCCCGGCCTACGAGTTACTGGCGGTCAATCCTCTGGGCGAAAAGAGTCACGCCACCCCCGCCGTAGCAGGCGGGAGAATGTACCTTCGCACTTATTCGCATCTTATCTCCATCGGACCAAAGAAAGAATAGAAGCCGGGGTAACTCCTAATACGGCCTCTTCTGCAAAGCAAAAAAGGTTGCAATTTCAATGCAAATCTGCTATGTTAATAAAGTTGAGAAAATTAACAGGATGGCCAAGTTTTCCAAATAGGCTATTTAATTGAAAGTGTCACAAAAAAAGGAAAGGGTTTTGAAAATGAAGCTGAAAGTTATTTATCTTGTCGTTATCACCTGTCTTTTGCTTGCTCCATT
>JBGVTO010000312.1:0-22142 GCA_041862635.1 Phycisphaerae bacterium
ACGTTGATTGGCTTTTGCGGCAGAGGGTGCTTGGCTGTTATTAGTTCTTTGCCGAGGCGGAACGCTTCTTTGAGTGCTGAAGGATATTTTTGTATTTCGCCGAGGTCGTCAACTTTATTGATAAACAAATTGGCTGCATAATTTATGTCCAGCACATCAAAAAAGGATTTCATTGTCAATCGAACGCTTTCAAACTGCTTTTTGCTTTTTGAGCCGCCTACGGCGATTACCATCACGCGGCGGTCGCGTTGGGGGGTAATAAGCTGTTTTTTTAGCACATACTTATGCGCCCAAAGACACTGACAGCGGTCAATAAGCATCTTTGCCTGGGCACAGACGGTCATAAAAAATATGGGGGTAGCGAAGACGAGCCGGTCGGCATCAAGCATCTTTTTCAAGAGCTGCTGAAAGTCATCTTGAATCGCGCAGGTGCCTGTTGTGTAACAGGAATTACATTCGATGCACGGTGCGATATTGTAATCTGACAGATGGATATGTTCGGTGTGTGCACCTGCGGACTCGGCGCCTGCGAGAGCTTCGCGCAAAAGCAAATCGCTGTTGCCCTTAATCCTCGGGCTTGTCGAAATCCCAAGCGTTTTAATAATCATATTAGCATCCTAATTTCACTGGATACGGAAAACAAAAAAATATGAAGCACTGCATCACTCTACCATAGGTGTTATGCTTCGCCGGATGGACTTGCGTGCCTGTGGGGTTCCGAAGTTGTACATATCAGTTCGGCTAAGTCTCCAGGTTTGACCGGTCTCAGTGTCGATAACGAATACGGCGAGGTTATCGTTCCCAGCGGCACAACATTGGTATCGTCCATGTTTGTTTCCGGCTGCGCCAATAACCAGTATTAGACAGAGCGCCAGCAAAAAGCCGATGGCAAGACTGCCGAAGTTCAGGTTCCAGTTTAGTCTTTGTTTTTTATGTTCCATAATTGCAGCTCCTTTGATTTTGTCGATAATATTTTTTTAATAATACAATCTTATCTTTAGAATGGTTCTGTTTCAAACTGTTTTTGTGCAGAGAAACAGACATAAGGAGTGGGAATATCGGATATTCGGAAAAAATCAAGAATTAAAACAATGTCTGCCGATGAGTAATATTGGATTAGCAAATGGGTGGCTCTGGAGAATGACCAATTAGGAAAGAGCCACATAAATAAAGGGAGAGCGTGGAAGCTCTCCCATTTTTCTTGTGTTTTTTGCTTAATTTACCATATCTATTTTTGATTGCTTCATTTCTGGAATACGATTTTACCGGAGACGATAGTTGTGTGTACTGAATGGTCGTAATCGAGCAGGACGAGGTCGGCGTCTTTTCCTGGGGCGATAGTGCCTTTATTGCCATCGAGGCCTAACAGGCTTGAGGGATTTTGTGTAACGGTTTTGATTGCAACATCACCAGGGCAACCCGTGAAGGCTTTGAGCTTTTCGAGGAGCTGACTCAGGCCGAGAGCAGTGCCTATAAGGGTACCGTCTTTGTAGCTTGCAGTTCCGTTTTTGGATTCGTATTCGATGCCGTTGTAAATGAATTTACCGTCGCCGAGGCCGAGGGCCTGCATGCCGTCAGTTATTGGTATGATGCGATTTGGGCCGAGTGTTTCAAAAGCGAATTTCAAAACGGCCGGGTGTATGTGAACGCCATCGGCAATAAGCTGTGTGGTGACGTGTTTTGTCTGAAAGATGGCGACCAGCGGGCCGGGTGCGCGATGGTGGAATGACGGCATTGCGTTGAACAGATGTGTTACATGTGAGATGCCGGCATCGAAGCCATCGAGAGTTTGTTGATAAGTTGCGATGGAGTGGCCGAAAGAAGCAATGATGTTAGAGTCAACGAGGCGTTTAATTAATGGGATGTTGTGGGGCAGCTCGGGAGCGATTGTCATCATTTTAAGGTTGCCTTTCGTTATGCTCAGGATTTGGTTGAGAACCTGTAAGGATGGGGGGCATATACATTCCGGCAGAATCATTCCTTTTTTTTCGAGTGAGATAAATGGGCCTTCGAGATGGATGCCGAGCAGATTCGCCCCGCCGAGGTCCCGGCCAACATGTTCGGCGGCAAGAGTAAGATGTTGATTTTCCTGTTTTGGCTTGAATACAGTCGTGGCAAGAAAACCGGTGGTTCCGAAACGTGCGCAAGTTTGTGATATGGCTTTGAGGGCATCGGGCGTTGCGTCGAGTATGTCGGCACCGCCTGCGCCCTGAATATGAATGTCAATGAAACCCGGAGCAATTATTCTGCCCTGTGCGTCAAGAGTGTTGTTACAGCCGGCGGAGGAACTGATTTGGCCGATTTGAGTGATGGTGCCATTTTCGATGAGAATGGATGTTGTCTGTTTGTCATCCGGAGCATCGAACAATCTGCAATTGGTTATAAGAAATTTTTGTAACATATTGGTTGCAGAATAATAGATCCAAGGTTCAATTGCAAGGATGAGATTAGTGAGCGGTTTTTCAACTGATTCCGCCAAAAGACGGCGGATCTTCGATATTGATTGCATAAAGGTTTGGGATTATTCCTGTCCGCGGTGGATATTCAGCTCTGCTCTGGCGGTAGAAACAATTGAGTAATTTTGTTGACTTTATGAGTTTTACATGTTAATTATTTACAGGTTGCCCGCGACCGATGTGGGCGGCGTGTATTTTGCAAATCTAAATTTACAGGAGAGCTATCATGAAAAAGATATACAGAATGTTGGTGCTCGGTGTGCTTGCAGGCTTGCTGTTCGGTGGAATGCTCCGGGCCGAGGATGGTGACAGAAGTGGGGCGGTGCGGGGAACGTTTGTACGGCTGGTCGAACGAGAGGTTGGTGAACGAGGGTATATGGGTATCGTTATCAAGCCATTTGAGAGGGATGAACATGTTACTGTACTCGTACCACGACAGCGAGAGGAACTTGGACAGGCGGCTCGGAGGCTGCAGGAAGGACAGGAAGTAGGTGTTTCCTTTGTGACCGAGGCCGGACTCATGTGGGCCAAAGGTATGGAGGCCGAGCGGCGTGAGGTAGTTGAAGAAGGACCAGAGGGAAGGAGAAGGATGAACGTTCGGAGAGAGGTTCTGAGGTATGAAGGTGACCAGGAAAGGCGTGAGCCCAAAAGACCGGCACGTCTGGAGCAAATGGAAGGGCAATTAAAAGAAGTCGTCGCAGGGCATCTGGAACGTATGGGCAGAGCGCTGAAAGAGGTCCTCGGAGCACATCTGGAGCGGATGGAAGCAGAGTTCCGAGAGCTTCGGGCGCATGTGGAGGAGCTGGAGATGGAGCTTCGAGAGCTTCGGGCCGAAAACGAGCGATTGAGGTGGCAATTGCGAGAGAGGGGTGGCCCAGAAAGAGAGCGTGAAAGAGAGGTCCAGATACGAAGAGAAGTCGAGGAACGAAGAGAAGGCAGGGAACGAGAAGAACGCGAGAGACGAAGAGAACGCGATGAAGGTAGGGCGACAAGGGAGCGCCCAAAGAGTGAGCGCGAAGTTGTGCTCCATCAGTTAGAAGTGATGAGAATGGCACTGCCTGCACTTAAGGAAGCAGAACGCGGGGATGCGGTGGAACTACTCACGTTAGCCATTCGTGCCCGCGAAATGATGCTCGAAAGGCGCAATGACGAGGAGGCACACCGTGTCCGAGAACGGGCACCAAATCCTAAACAGCTTGTTGATATCCTGTCCATGGCAGCGAAGCTCTGGCGAGAGTTCGGCAATGATGAGAAGAGCGCTGTCGTTGGACAACTGGCAGGACAGCTTTCAGGTGCCCAGAGACGGCAGGTTAGGGAACGTGAAGAACGCGAGGTCCGAAGAGAGCGCGAGGTGAGAAGAGAAGGCATGGAACGAGAAGAACGCGAAGTCCGAAGGCGCGTGGAGCGATGAGAAGCTGGCCCATCTTTGCCCGAAGGTATGATAGGATTTCGTGGGGTGCTGGTTGGCAGAATTGTGCAAAAACTTGACCGTGGTTTTATCCTAAAAGTAGAAAGAGTAGTTCAAGTCTGGGAAGACAATAAGGCTGATAATCCGGAAGCGGCAATTGATAAGGAATTGACAATTTTTATTCGAGCGGACGAGGAGCTCGGTGAGCGTTTTCTGCGTACGCTGCAGACCTTTGAAATCAGAGAACGAGTGCTGGTCGAGGCTTTTCATTTTGAAGGCAATCGTCTAACTGTAGTAGAGCAGTTGCGAAAGGCTGAATGAAAAGCCTTAAAATGAACCACAAGATAGTTTTTTTGTAGTTGTTTCGAGTATAAGATTTTGGTTTTGGAGCGGATATAATGGTCAAGACAGAAAAGAGCTGGGAAGAGCGTCTGGCCGGTGAGCCGGATGAGCTGACAGTTGATTTTGTGGAGTCGCTGTCGATAGATAAGCGTCTCTATAAATATGATATTGTCGGCTCAATCGCCCATGCACGGATGTTAGCTGAACAAAAACTGATTACCAAAGACGAATATAATTCGATTAAAGACGGGCTTATCGAAATTAGTGAGGAGATCTCAGCAGGGCGGTTCAAATTCGAGAAGAAGTATGAAGATATTCATATGGCAATCGAGACTGCGCTGATTGCGAAAATCGGCGAGCCGGGAAAGAAACTTCATACCGGCAGAAGTCGCAACGACCAGGTCGCCGCCGATGTTCGGCTCTGGATGCGAGACCAGATAGAGATTCTGCAGGCCAAAATAACGCTGCTCCAAAAGGCGTTCGTTAAATTGTCGGGTAAGTATGCGGAAGATACAATGCCGGGTTATACACATCTTCAGCGTGCCCAGCCGGTAGTTATCGCCTCTTATCTGTTAAGTTTTGCCGAGCAGTTCGAGCGAGACTTTATTAGGCTGAAAAATTGCCATCGTCTGCTTAATATTTCGCCGTTAGGTAGTGGTGCCTTGGCCGGCTCTACACTGCCGTTAGACAGAAAGAGCACAGCGAAGCAATTAGGTTTTTCGGATATCAGCTACAATAGTATCGATGCCATCGGCGACAGGGATTTTTGTGTAGAGTTTATTTTCGATTGCGCGCTTATTGCGACTCATTTGTCCAGGTTTGCTGAGGACTGGATAATCTATTCTTCCGATGAATTCGGGTTTGTAAGGATTGACGATGCCTATTGCACGTCGTCAAGTATGATGCCGCAGAAGCGTAATCCGGACCTTCTGGAGCTGATTCGCGCAAAGAGCGGTCGGGTCTATGGTTCGTTGATAGCTATGCTGACGATTTTGAAGGGTCAGCCGTCGGGCTATAATCGTGATATGCAGGAGGACAAGGTTCATATTTTCGCTGCGAACGATACGGTTGGGGCCTGTTTGGATGTGGCGCGCGCGATTGTTTTACATACGAAGTTCAACACAAAGAAGATTTCTTCTGAGCTGGAGGAAGGGTTTTTGGATGCTACCGCCTTAGCTGAGTATCTGGTCGGAAAGGGCGTTGCCTTCCGTGAGGCGCACGGTATTGTTGGGTCTTTGGTTGCTTACTGCGAGGAGCAGAATAAAAAGTTGGCCGAGCTTAGTCTGGATGAACTGCAAAAGTATTCGGCCTCGATTGAAACGGATGTGTATGAAAATCTCGGTGCGGCGGGTGTTGCAGATAAATACGTTACCGCCGGTTCAGCCGGTCCGAAGCAGGCGAAAGAACAGATTGCATACTGGAATAAGCAGTTGGGACAGCGATGAGTGCGAATGAAGATGAAATAACCGCCTGGTTTGCGCGCCACAGCAAGTTGTCCGCGGCAGATTTTCCTGTCGGTATCGGTGATGATATGGCCCAGGTTCGGTTTGGTAACGAGTCGGTCCTAATTACTACAGATATGCTGCTGGACGGTGTGCATTTCGAGCTTGGAAAAGTCACTTTAGAACAAGCCGGATATAAAGCTATGGCGGTGAGCCTAAGCGATTGCGCGGCGATGGCGACAGTGCCTGTTGCCGCGGTTGTATCTGTTGCGCTGCCGAAAGGATTCGGCGAAAAAGAATTAAAACAGCTTCACTCTGGGATTGTTAGTGCAGGCGAGAGGTTTGGCTGTGCGCTTGTTGGTGGTGATATTACGAGCTGGAATGACGAAAAACCATTCGTGATAAGTGTGGCGATGCTCAGTAAGCGGGGGGACAATGAACCTGTAAAGAGGTCGGGCGCCCAGGTGGGTGATAGTATCTGCGTAACAGGTTCGTTAGGCGGAGCGGGTTGTGGGAGACATCTGGAATTTGAGCCGAGAGTTAAAGAGGCCATAAAAATCGCCCAAATGGTAACGGTAAATTCAATGATTGATATAAGCGATGGATTGAGCAGTGATTTGAACAGAATTTGCAAAGCAAGCCAGGTAGGTGCCATTATAAATGCAGAGAAGATTCCAATATCGGAACAGGCTCGAAAAAACAAAGAGCCGCTGAATTCTGCTCTGAACGATGGCGAAGACTTTGAATTGCTTTTTACCCTTTCACAGGGAGATTGCCAAGAGTTATTAAATAAGTGGGATGGGACGATAGCGATTACGCAAATCGGTACCATTACCGACACCGGAAAAATGCAGATAAAGATAGCCGATGGCCGAATCGTCGATTTGGAATCTAAAGGCTACGACCACCTTAGAAACTGATTATTGATTATTGCTAAGCTATCATGAAACAGTTTTTAAATATTGGTAGATTGCTTCGTCGCTGCGTTCCTCGCAATGACAGCTACAGTAACCTTTGTATAGTCTGCTGTATATTTATGAAAACAGAGTATCAGTCTGGAGAATAAATCTGTATGCCTTTTGTAAGTCTTTGAAGGGACAGCCAAGGGGTGTCATGGAGGTATGAATTATGAGAAGTAGATTTTGGATTATATGGATGATTAGTTGTTCTCTGCTTTTTAGTTTTGCTGCCGGGGTATCGGGCGCGGAAAAACTGGACCGCGGACTGGTGGCCGTTGAGCGCGAAGACGGCTCAGTATTTCTGAGCTGGCGTCTGCTTGAGACCGACGCAGACGGTATTGCCTTTGAAGTCATGCGACGCTGTTTTGAAGATGCATTAGAGCCTGCCAACGTTTTAATCGCCGGTCAGCCATATCGCCCGACAAACTTTGTGGATAAAACGGCAGAGAAAGATAAAAAATATCTTTATGAGCTGCGTGAGCATAGCGGGAAATGGAAGCTGGAGCCATATATTGGAAGAGCTGCCGTCCTTCTGACCGGAAGTGCCAAGCCCTACATTAGCATTCCGCTGAAGGGTGATTATGATTTCCAGAAGGTAGGTATCGCGGACCTCGATGGGGATGGTGCTTATGAGTATGTTATCAAGCAGCCGAATTTCAATACCGACCCGTATCAGCAGCCCGGCTACTGGAAGCGCAGCACCACAACTTACAAACTTGAAGCGTATCGCTTAGATGGCACGATGATGTGGCAATACGATATGGGCTGGTCCATCGAGGCGGGGATATGGTATTCGCCGTGGATTGTCTATGACGTGGATGGCGACGGCAAAGCCGAGGTTTATTGCAAGGCTGGCGTCGGAGACCCTCGGGACGAAAAAGGGCTCGTCCAAACCGGCCCTGAATATCTGGTTAAGCTTGACGGACAAACCGGCAAGGTTGTGGCTAAAACCGATTGGCTGAGCCGGGACGGATTTTCTGATTATAATCGTTACTGTCGTAATTTTCTGACGGTGGCATATCTCGATGGCAGGACGCCATCGCTGATTATGCAGCGAGGCACCTACAATCTTATAAAGACTCAGGCGCTGGACAAGGATTTTAATCAGATATGGTACTGGGAGGCGCCGCAGGAAAAGAAAAAATATCGCGGACAAAGCTCTCACGGATTGATAACCGCCGATGTCGATGGGGACGGTAAGGATGAGCTGGTTATCGGGGCTGCAGTGCTGGACGATAACGGCAAAGGTCTCTGGACCTTAGAGATGGGACATCCTGATGTTTGTTACGTTGCCGATATCGACCCTGACAATCCGGGCCTGGAGGTTTTTTACGGTTTCGAGACGCGCCAGAAAACCGATGGTATTTGCGTGGTGGATGCCAAAACCGGTCGCAAACTGTGGGCCCATAAGAAACGCTCCCGCCACCTTCACGGCCAGGGAATGGCCGGGGATGTCCTTGCGGACTCACCTGGTATGGAGGTCTATGTTGGCGAGCGAGACCTTAAAGAGCATTGGCTTTACAGCGCAAAGGGTCGGCTGATAGAGTTTCGGGAAACGGGGTCCTTAACACCGCGTCCGGTCTGGTGGGATGCGGACTCACAGAAAGAGGTGGCCGTCTCCGGAGCGATTCGTGATTGGGACAGTGAAGCGATGCAGCCGATTGAGGGCCGAGTCATCGCGGTAGTTGATTGCCTCGGTGACCATCGGGAAGAGGTGATTACCAGCTTAAAAGGAGAGCTTCGCATTTACACTACTACCATTCCTACTTCCGGTCGGCGTACCTGTCTTATGCAGGACCATCAATACCGGTTGGGGGTTGTCGCTCAGACGATGGGTTATTACTACCCGGCCCAACTGGGAAAATGACCGGCTAATGTAATTGGATATTGAAAAATAATTATGGATTGTGTCATGAAAATCTTCAATGCTTTGCTAATTGCCGTCATGTTGTTAGGTGTATGTGTTCCTTCCTTTGGCGATGGAAAGGCTTTTAGTGGTCTTGATTTTTCATCCTTACGTCCGGTTATGGAGAGAGAGCAAAGGGCGGTTATTTTACATCGTGATGGTGTTGAAAAGATGCTGATTGCCGTTTCACTTGAGCTGGAAGAAGAAGATAATGCTTTATGGATTTTTCCTGTGCCTGGCGCTCCAGAAAGAGTGAAACTTGACGTTGTTGACTCGTTCCCTCAATTCAGGGGACGCGATCCTCGGCAAAAGGCAAAGGATATTATCATGGATGTTGGAATTATAGCTTTAGTCACGCAAATCTACACCATGCCGCTTATTATGACGCCTCATTTAGGGAGAGATTCAGGTGTAGCAGATTTCAAATCAGTTTCCATTCACGGAGAGATCGAAAAATGGGGTATTCATACAGAAGCCGTCACAGCGGAATCGATAGAGAGTTTGGAAAGTTACTTACAAGCTAAAAATGTTGGAATTGGAAGGAGTGAACTGGAAGCGTTTAAGGATTATTTGTCTAAGGAGTATGTTCTTGTCATAGTTTGGATTTCTTCACGTGAACAATTGCTTGAAAAATTTCCGGAATATGGTACAGGCAAAAGAATTAGTCAGGAGCGTTGGCCGTGCATCTATGTTGAGTTCGATACTGAACGAGCTTTTTATCCTTTGCGACCTACAAGCACCTATGGTGCCGAATTGATTCCTATTCACTTACGAGTAATCGGATATGTCGCACCTGAGGCGAATAGTGCATTTGCTGAAAGGTTTCACGTACGGCACTATAGACAGGAAACTTTGCCCAAAGGCACACCGTCACAATTAGTCAGTGATATGTCAGCTAACGATCTTTGTTATACATCAGTCGAGTTTCGAAATTTGGCGGAGACACTTACAGAAGATCTATGGTTAACTCAAGTTGAACCAAAGGGAATGAAATACGCTGAGGCCTTTGTATCGGTGATGGGAAATAGGTATATATATTTCATTTTTATAATTTGCTTTATCTTGGCTGTTTCGTATATAAGTGCAGGACTTGCCGGTCTGTTACTTTTTCGAAAATGGAGCGGCTACGCTCGATTGGGATTGTGGAATGTGCTTACTCTTTATGGCTTATATATTGCTACGCGTGATGTTAAAGGCGCTATTGGAAATAGATTGAGGAATCCGGAGAAAAAAATCGGCATAAAAACATTTATCATTGTGTTTTCTATTTTCTATGTAGTGATCACAATTATCCTCGGAAATGTCCTGTTCGGCCTCTTATAGATTTCATTTAGATTTGAATAAAGGGTATAGAAACCGTGACAAAATATAGAAGGTGAAAAAGCAACTTAATATTGTGAATTCCTGCTTTTGTAGGAATAATTACGATGTTCGTTAATGTTATGGTAAGTTGTAAATTCATTTCAAATTCGCCGGAGGAGACTATAGAACTCGGTCTAAGGCTTGGCTCACAATTAAAGGGCGGTGAGGTTATAGGTGTTTGTGGGCTATTGGGCAGCGGCAAAACACATCTGATTAAGGGGATTGCAGCCGGTGCCGGGGCCAAAGACCACAGAAATGTTAATAGTCCCACGTTCGTTATAGTTAATGAGTATGCAGGCCGACTGGATATTTACCATATAGATGCCTATCGGTTGAATTCTGTTGCTGAGTTTGAGATGTTGGGCTTTGATGATTTCTGTTATCCGCGGTCAGTGGTTCTTATTGAGTGGGCCGATAAAATCGAATCAGCTCTTCAGGCCATAGATTATATTCGGGTAGAGCTTGAACACGCCGGCGAAACCAAAAGAAAAATATATATCAAAAACACACCCTTCTATATTGACTATTGACTATTGTTTATTGTCTATTGTCCTTTTACTCTTGATTTGTTAGAGTTGTCATCCCGTATCCATTCTGCTTTTCTTCAGAATCCATAGTTATCACCAACTCTGGATTCCTGACTTCCTACTTTGGATTTCAGCAGGGGGGCTTCGTGGTGGTGAGAGCCTTGAGCGGGAATTGTGGAAAATCCAGCCATACTTTATATTTTCAGGGCTGCAAATTTGGCGGTAGAGGATTTATTTCTTATATTTTGCTTGGATAGGTATTTAGCCTTTTTGGAAAGAGCGACCTGTAGTGTTTTCGGACGTTGGAGTTTGATGTTTTATTGGTCGTCTGGCATCCGAATGAGATTCTTTTAGAAGTATTTTTTCAGGTGTTTTTGCGGTTTTGAATATTGGGAGGGTTTACAACGGACAGAAGATTAAAGGTGTGATTAAGCAACGTATCGATTGAGTCGATACCGTGATTGCGAGGAAAAGTATTATGTCGGTTGTTGTGTGATTTATCAGGCAGGTAAGTATAACTTTTTGATGAAAAGGGGCAAAAAATGAAAACTAAAAGCGGTTTTACATTAGTGGAAATTCTGATTGTTGTAGTAATCCTTGGTATTCTGGCAGCTATCGTAATTCCTCAGTTTACGGAAGCCAGTACCGAAGCCAAGTTGTCAAGTCTGTGCACTGACCTTCAAACGCTGCGCTCGCAGATTGAGCTGTATAAGATTCAGCACAACGATATTCCACCTCTATTCGGAAGCTTCGTGGACCAAATGACAAAGAAGAGCGACATTAACGGGACTGTACCGCCCGCGGCTGGCTTGGCTGCGTATGGTCCCTATATTCAGAAGATTCCGATAAACCAGTTCAATGACATGTATGATGACACTGGTATACATGGGGATCTCGATAACAATGGAATTGTTGGTGATGATGGTGGTAGCTGGGAATATAATCAAAACGACGGTTCAATCTACCCTGACGACAGCTACGATGGCGATGGTGATGGTGTGAAAGACCACATAAACCTCTAATGGGTACTCTGACAGTTGAATAACAATGAATGTTTATCTAAGGCTGACTAGGTTTAGCAAATAGCTGAGGCTGGTCAGCCTTTTTAATGAGGGCAGAATAACAGACAAAAAGAAAGGGTAGGTGATGAGAAGTTATGAATAAAGCAAAAGCATTCACTCTTGTGGAGATTCTCGTAGTCGTAGTACTGCTTGGCATACTTGCTGCAATTGTCATTCCGGCGTTTGCAAACAGCACAACATCGGCTAAAGACAGCGCTCTTGCTGTGGATTTGCAATTGCTTCGAAGAGTTATTCTGGTTTACAAGAGTCAGCACCTGGAAGTCGGGCCCGGTTATCCGAATGGCGATACGACTCAAGCACCCACCGAACAGGCTTTTATTGACCAGACTACAATGGCAAGCAATACAAATGGTCAAACGGCAGCAATAGGAACTCCCGGTTTTAATCGCGGCCCTTACTTAATGAAGATACCCGTTAATCCTTTTAACGAAAAAAATACCATTGAGATGCTGGCGGATGGTCAGGCATTTCCGGCCAACGCTGACGGCAGCCACGGCTGGATATATAAGGCGGCTACCTCCGAGATACGGGCCGACAACACAGGAACTGACCAGAGCGGGAAACAATACTATGATTATTAGCCGAACAAGACATTGCGACGCAGGGCGGCGAGGTTTTACCCTTGCTGAGGCGATGATGGCCACGGTCGTGTTAGGCATTGCAGCGACTGGGGTGCTGCTTCCGTTTACAAGCGGCGCGGCGGTGCGGGCTGAAGGTATGCGCAGAACTTTAGCCGCAAAGTTAGCGGGCGACTTAATGGAGCAGATTATAACCAGACCTTTTCACGATCCCGACGGTAGTGCTTATGACTATAATCTAGGAGCGGATGCGGGTGAAACAACCTTCGAAGATTTTGATAATCTTGACGATTTTCATGATTACTCTGAACTGCAGGGCCAGGTAAAGGATGCAGCCGGGACTGTATTTACCGATTTAAATTACGCCAGGTTCAGCAGAGACTCAATATGCGATTATGTTTATGTCCCGCAGGAAAGCGGGGCAGGCGTTTGGAAAAATATTCGCATTACGGTGCGAGTGTATTACAGCGGCAAAGAAATTGCAGCTATAAATCGACTTGTCAGTGAATAAAAGATACGAAAAAACAGATTACACAGGTTGAAACGAATTAACACAGATTACGAGATGCGAGATACGAGAAACAAGAAGGGTTTTACATTAGTTGAGCTGCTGGTTGCTCTGGTTGTTACGGGTATAGTTTTAGCCGCGGTGGCCGCGCTGGCTTTTGCTGTGGGGGCGGCAAATGATGAGACGGATGATACAAGCCAAAAGCAGGCGCAAATACGTCACGCTACGCTCAGGATTTCAGAGCTGATTCGACACTGCAAACTGATATGCGGCGCGCCCGGCGATGATTTAGCTGTCTGGCGGGCTGATGATAACGGTAATGGGCAAATCAATATCAATGAATTGGTTTATATCGAAAGAGGAACTGGCAGGGATTATCTCAGGCTTTGTGAATTTCCTTCGTCCGATACTTCACCGGTAAACTTGAGCGACATTGATACGCTTTCAACAAGTGATTACATCGTGACATACGTACCGTTAGTGCCGCAATGCAGCAATGTACAGTTTGGCTTTCTCCCCGAGTTACCGCCGAAGAGCAGTTTTGTGACTATCTCATTTGACATTGTTGAGAATGATATTGTTCGTCAGTATCAGATAAGCACTGCACTTCGCGGCTGGGCGGGAAATCTGCTTAATGATACAGGAGATAGTCTCGTAATTGACGACGATTAGTATGATGAGTAGCAAAAAGTATAAAAAAAGCCGGCAAGGGGCAGCACTGCTTGTGGTGCTGTTCATTGTTATGGTGATAACGATTTTGTCGTTGGGCTTTTTGTCGCGAAGCGATGTGGAATTAGCCTGCGGCCGGAATATGGTACTTCGCACACAGATGGATTATCTGGTTGAATCGGGATTGGAGCACGCCAGAGGGCTTATCCTTAATCCACAGGATGTTGTTTCAGAATACTTCACAGGGGCCACAGGTCAGCAGCTGGTCGCAGGAAGTGATGATTATTATGACCTTGAAGTTGTTCGCGATGATTCGGAGCCAACAAACCGCTGCAATTATATTATAGACTGCAATTCGTACCGGCTGAGGAATGGCGAAAAGATTGGCCGCAGCAGTATGAGAGGGGAATTGCGGCTCGACCCGTGCATAGCATATTGGGTGGGATCGAGCACGGTTATTTCAGGGCAAATTACAATCAACGGTGACGTCTATTGTAACGGTAATTTAACAAACAACGGCAGTATTGCCGGAGACGCGTTTGCAAGCGGCACGATAGCCGGAGTAAATATTTCCGGGCAGAGAAACGAATCAGTTATCCAGGCGCCGGTGGATTGGCCCGGCCTGGTTAGCAGTAACTTCGGCCCAACATATTATATTGGTTCTGCAAACTATCAATCAGAAATCATTGATGTTAATGTTCACCCCGTAGACAGTTTTGGCCCTTCCGTAGCGAATCCTGCGGGAATTCGTTACTGCAGTGGAGATGTTGAATTGGTTGGTGGAGTGAATATTACGGGTATGCTCGTGGTTAACGGCACGTTGAGAATAAGCGGAGCGAACAATGTAATTACTGCCATGAAGAATTTCCCGGCACTTTTAGTAAACGGCGAAGTGATAGTGGAAAACGGCGGAACGTTAGCGATTAAGGGCCTTGCCCAAATCGGTCAACAAATAGTAATGGATGGGGGTGGAGAAAACGTAGATATCGATGTGATTGGTGGATTGTTTATTTCCAGTGGTGGTATTGATGGGATAGCTTCAAGTTCGGTTTCTATCGATATATCTGCGGGTCCGGCGATAGCATCGATTCAAACGTGGCCGGTGGCTGGTATAGCACAAAGATGGGAACCTGCGGCGGGGGCGTTTTTTAGAAATATCGAGAGAAAATAAAGGCAAGTTATAGGGTCTTATAAAGAAGCTCAAGGGAGGAGCTGCTTATCGGCCTTTATATGCGATGAAAAGAAAAATCCAAAATATGTTAATAATACCGATTGCATATCGCAGCCCTATAAAAGGTCGGAATATTTCGATAATTCCTATCGTATTGTTTTGACGATTGTGCCAATTCTGTTGGCCTTAACAATAGAAGGTATGAGAGATGACATTTGTATCGGTTTGTTTGTGCGTAAAGGACCTAAGGCGGATGAAGTAGATTGGCCGGTTATGTAGGCCTGGGGAGGTCGGATAATATAAGAGAGGTAATGGCTTGTTTGGACCGGTTGATTGGATGGTAAAGAAGGGGCTTTAAGAGGACGAAAAAAGGGCAGAGACGAGCGTTGATAAATGTGGCGGAATGAAGAGGGCTGTTAGAATGTTAGGCTTAGCATATCCACAGGCAAGGCTGCGTTATCCATATTTCAGGAGGAACGCAGGATACGGTTTACGAGGCATAAGCGGCGGTTTTACTTTGGTAGAGCTTCTAATTGTGATTGCGATAATCATGATAGCAGCGCTGACGGCGATACCGATGATGAGCTCGGCGGCCAGTGTACAGATTCGGTCTGCGGCAAATATGCTCACGGCGGATTTGGAATACGCCAAGAGTATGGCAATCAGCAGAGGACAAAATTATTCAGTGGTGTTTGATAAAGATGCAGAAAGTTACAGGATAGAGGACCAGGACAATAACGTAATACAGCACCCTGTAAAAAAGGGATTTAACTATATTGTAGATTTTAAGAATGACGGCAGATTGAATAAGGTGGATATTGTTGATGCTGATTTTGATGGGACCGTCGTGGTTAAATTTGATTATCTCGGAAGTCCCTATAACGGCATTAACAGTCCTTTGAACAGTGGCGTTATCAGCCTGCAGGCGGGCGGGACGACCACAAAAGTTACAGTAGAGGCTGTTACAGGATTTATCTCGATTGAGTGAATATGAACACAAGAGTGAGCAGGATTGCCACCCCTGCTTTTGCGGGGGCAAGTTTACTCCTGTGTGAGTATAAATCGTAGTTTCACAACGTTGCGAGGGAATAACACAAAAGCCCACTGAGGAGGGACAAATATAAATGATAAGCTGGAGTCTGAAAACTCGAGGTCTGCGGCCGATAGGGTTGGACATAGGTCATAACTCTATCAAGATGATTCAACTGCTGATGGATAAAGAGCAGATAAGTGTAATTGCAGCAGAGAAAGCTCGCATTGACTCCGGTATAAATGGTGATGGGCAGAAAAGAAGAAGCTTTATTATTTCGGCGATAAGAAGAATGCTTGAGAAGGGTAACTTTCACAGAAGAAATGTTATCTCGTGTTTGCCGAATGATGGATTGAAAATCACGTCTCTGCGATTGGCTGAGGCCCAAAGCGATGGAATCGAACAGACTTTGAAGAAAGAAGTTGCCCAGCGTTTCGGATTGGACCCGGACGAGGATGCAATGAAGTATGTTGTTGTTGGCAATGTTCATCAGGGTGATGAGATTAAGAATGAGCTGATTTTGTTTGCGGCTGATAACGAAACAATAAAGAGCCATATTGAGATGCTTGAGGAGGCCGGGCTTAGACCGGTGTCGATAGATACGATTCCGTGCGCATTATTCAGGAGTTTTGAGAGGTCGCTAAGACGGCAGGAGGACAAAGAGCACACGGTTGTTTTTGTAGATGTGGGAGACCAGTTTACCACCGTCGTGTTTGGTCGTGGAGGAGAAATCAGTTTCGTCAAGCAGATACCGATTGGCGGAAAAAGATTCAATGAGGAGATTGCAGCGAAATTAGGTGTTGACATCAGCGAGGCTGAGATGCTGCGAGAAGCACTGCAAATGGAAAAGAGCCTTTCGATGCCGAAGCCTGACTTGGAGGAGCAGGCCACTGCCAAAAACGAGCAGAAATTAGATGCATCAACGCGACAGGCAATAGTTGATGTAGTGAGTGCGGTTGCTGAAGAGTTAACAAGAGAGATATCCCTATGCCTTAAATATTATACAGTAACATTCAGAGGCAAACGCGTTAGGCGGGCGTTTTTTACCGGAGGAGGGGCATACGAGTATATTTTGCTTGATGTTTTGAAGCGGCAATTGGCTGTTGAGATTGAAGTGGCTCAGCCATTGAAAGGATTTGATATGACAAGTGAGAGAAAGAATTTGAATTTTGATAGTGACAGGCGAGGTTTGCTCTGTGAATGGACAGTAGCTGTGGGACTTAGTCTTAAGGGCTGGAACGGAGCGGAGAGTGTGAATTGTGAAGGCCCAGGCGGGATACAGGTATGAAAGAAATTGATTTCCTTCCAGAATGGTATAAGAGCGGCAGACGGCGCCAGGTCAGCTATCGCACGCAATACATCGCATTGGGAGGTGTATTTGTGGTTATGGTGGTGTGGAATTTTATTACCACGCATTCAATTTCAAAAGCCAGGGCCCAATACGCTCAAATGTCGACAAGGCAGGCAGAAGCAGAAGGTCTGTCAGTTAAATTTGCCGAGCTTAAGAGCGAATTGAGAGGATTACAGAAAAAAACGGAATCCATAGAAGAAATTGATTCCAAGATTGATGTTGCGAGCGTTTTGGCGGAACTGAGTTTTTTGATTGATGAAAGGATAGTGCTTAACAAAGTGGTGTTTGACGCCGAGAAGATTGAGGATAAACAGCAGGCCGAGCCATCCCCGCATGCCGGTACTGTTGTAAGAGCGGTGCGGACTGAACTTAGCGAGAAGCGGAAACTGCCGCTCGGGGATGTGCGATTTAGAGTGGTAATAGACGGCGTGGCGGCAGATGCGAGTGGTGTGGCGTCTTTGATATGTAAGTTAGAAGACTCACCATATTTTTGTCAGGTTGTGCCGTCTTTTTCAAGAACCGCCGAGATAAATGTAACAAGCAATCCTTCGCTTCGCTCGAGTACAAAGAACGTTAACAGCGGTCGCGAAGCCGGAGGAAAGATACAAGTAAGCGAATTTGAGATAGGTTGCTATCTGGCGAATTATCTTGAGCAGTGAAAGGTAAAAAGCAGTGAAGCTGTTTCGAGAAAAACAACAACTAATGATATGTGTTGCAACCGGTGTAATAGTGGGCGGATTTGTGCTGTTTCGGTATCTGCCTTTACGGAGGAGAATGAAGACTGCCAGGCAGATAAAAGCTGCACAGACACTGACTATTGCCAAACACGCTGCGGACAGCAAACAACTACCCCTGCTCAAAGAGCAATTGCTGGAGCTGCAGCGAGAGCTTGAAAACTATGAGGCAAATATACCTGAGCGAAGTGACATTGGTGTATTTTTGCAAAGGATCGCTGGTTTGATGAATGAACATAACCTTAGTGGTCAGGTGATTGAGCCCCGCAAGGAAATAAAGGCCGAGAAGTTAAACTGCATACCGGTGAATATGAAGTGCAAAGGTAGATTAACGCAGATATTCGAATTTTATCGACGGCTGCAGGGAATGGACAGGTTGATTCGCATCGAGCAGGTGAAACTTTTTAACGACAGCGATTTTAGCGGCGAAGTGGATATGGAGGCAAAGGCGGTCATTTATTATAGGGCCCAAGTCGGTCAAGGATAAAAAGGGCAAAAGAAGATTATGAGACAAAGTGTGAGAAATAGCGGTAATGTCGCTAAAAGGCTTGTTAATCAATTGGCCGTGCAGAAGAAAAAGACAGTGCTGGCATTGTGCTTGATTACGCTGATGGCCTTTATGTGGATCCGGGTGTTGACGAGGAGAGCACCGCAGGCTACTGAAGCAGGATTGTTGGCCGGGCAGATGAATATGGAAACTCAGTCGGAACCGGAATTAAAAATATCCTTTATAGAATTGCCGCAAGCTGCAGGGCGCAATGATGTAATAACCAGAGACTTTTTTGATTCGGACGGCTGGCAGGGTTTTGTTGATGGCCAAGGACGGAAATCAGTTGGTGTTGAAGAAGTAGATATCATTTCAAAAGATGGTGACAAAGAAGTAATCAGAAAGGTTGCGGAGAGGCTGAAGCTGGAAGCAATAGTGTCAGGCGAGAATCCCTTGGCTTTTATCAATGATAAGGTATTGAGAGTGGGGGGTAAATTGCTCATCAGTGAAGGAGTTGACAAGTATGAATGTGAAGTAGTCGAAATCAAAGAAAACACAGTGGTAATGAGATGTAGAGAATCGAGGATAACCTTGAAATTAACACAGGTAAATTGAAACAGCGGATAGTTAAAGCAATGTGCTAAACGCTATTCGCAAGAAAAGAACAGGAGATGAAATATGTATCGCGAAAAGAATTCAAAAGACAAGACCAAAATCAGAAACAAGTTGTTTGTATGGTGCATTGTATTGGCTGTGATGTCAGCGATAGCAGTCGCTGACGTTGCCCAGGAGCCGGCTGAAGCTTACGCCTTGGCGAATACAGGTGCAGCAGGAATCGAGACAAGCGGCAGCCAGGCAGGAGAATCGGCAAGCGGGAAGCTTAATTTTATTGGTTTCGACAAAGAGAAGTGCAAAAGCATCAGGGATGCGCTTCGGGTACTGGGGGCGCTATACAAGAAAAATATTGTGCCTTCGTCAAACGTGGACGGCCCACTGACTATTACCAGTCTTTATGATGTGACATTTGAACAGGCCCTGGAGTCCGTCCTGGGATATGGCTACAAGTATGACCAGGAAGGTAATTTCATCAAAGTTTATACCGCTGAGGAATATAAAAAGATTAAGGAAGACCCTGACCGCATGATATACAAGGTCTTTACTTTGTACTACATCACTGCAGCCGAAGCAATGAAGCTTATTACTCCGGTACTCAGCGGTGCCGGAAGCATTCAGGGCAGCTCTCCTGCTGAGATCGTCGTGCCTACCGGTGAGTCTATTAGTGCAGGTACCGGCGGCGGCGATACTATGGCGCTGAATGACCACATAGTTATCGAAGACTACCCCGAAAATATCGCTGAGGCGGAAAAGCTGCTTAAGCAGCTGGACGTGCGGCCCAAGCAGGTGCTGGTCGAGGCTACTATTCTCAGCGCCACTTTGAATGAGGGTATGGAGCTTGGTGTTGACTTGAACTTTCTTGGCGGTGTCCACTTAGATGGTACTGATGCAACAGATGATTTAGTCTCTGGTGACAGTATTGATAGAGGTACCGCTGCGGCTACGCCTATGGGGCAATTAGCAGCGGGTACTCCCGGTTCACCGATAGAGACTTTTGGTTTCGCGAGGATTGGAGGTAGCGGGCTAAGAATTGGAATTACTTCTGGTGATTTTTCCGCGTTTATAACTGCGTTGGAGCGGGTAACTGACACTACGATTCTTGCTAATCCCAAGATTCTGGCGGTCAATAAGCAGCTCGGACAGGTTTATATCGGCACTAAGATTGGCTACATATCTCAGACCACACAAACACAGACTTCGACGACTCAGCAAGTTGATTTCCTCGATACAGGTACCAAATTGTCTTTCAGGCCTTATATAGGTGACGACGGCTACATCCGGATGGATATCCATCCTAAGGACAGCTCCGGTACCTTGAAAGCCAATGACATACCTGACGAGTTCTCAACAGAATTGGCGACCAACGTAATGGTCAAAAGTGGCCAGACTATTGTTATCGGCGGTCTGTTTAGAGATGTTGTGGTTACAAGCCGAAGCCAGATACCTCTATTAGGAGATTTACCACTTGTAGGAGGACTTTTCAGAGGTACTTCTGATCAGACGACACGCCAGGAAGTTATAGTTTTGCTTACGCCTCACATCATAGAAGAGCCGGAAGAGACAAGCAGTGAAGCCAGGATAGACGATGTTCGCCGTAAGAGATTTGGCGCAAGAGATGAATTGCAGTGGGCAGGCAGAGCGAGATTGGTGGAAGACCGTTACGCAAAAGCCGCGAGACATTACGTTGAAGGTGATACCGAGGCTGCAATGAAAGAGCTGGTATTTGTGCTTGAAGTTCGCCCGACATATCTTGAGGCGATACGGCTGAAAGAGAAAATCATTGCTGAGACGACTCCGGATGAGGTGGACATGATTGAAAGAATTATGCTTGACAACGTTGAGCGTGAAGATTCGGACAAGTGGCAGAGAAGGTAAACAATTGATTATTGAATATTGACTGTTGAAAGAAAGAAACAGGAGCCTGGATTCTGAAACAATAGTCAATAGAAAATATTAAATTAATTAGGATTGTCGTTTTGAGGTTCAGAAGAAGCTTATATGCGATAGTCACGGGAATCGTGGCGTGCAGTTTGTTTGTAGGTGGTCTCGCCGAGTGGCAGGACTCTGGCACGGAAGAGGGTTGGCGCTACGCCGGTTATGAGCAGCGGATACCCGTTGTGTCGGTTTGCTGCGTTGTTGCGGCTGTGGGCGTGATTTGTCTGGGCTGGTACCAGATAAGGCTGGCCGGGACGGTCACGTCCATAGCCAAAGTCGTTCAGGACAACAAAGCAGGTGACATCGATGCTGATAGGGGCTTTTTCGCTCCGCTCAAAATGGCAAAAATGGACGAGCTGTACAAAGCTATTGATGAGCATTTTGCCGGTTGTACTGCTCGCATTGCTGAGTATGAAAAGCAAATCAAGGACTTGCAGCTTCAGATTCAACTTTCACAAAGACGGGGGAAAAACACTGAGGCGATTATATACAGTATTCGTGATGCCGTTATTGTTATTGATGAGTCTGACAAGCTGCTGATGGCGAATGATGCGGCCGGCCGACTTTTCAATTTTGATTTTAAGAATTCACAGCACAAACCTGTCAGCGAGCTAATAGGTCCGGAGCAAAGCGAATTTGTGGATTTTCTAAGCCACAGCAGACAAAGTAAGGGGCGGGCAACCAGAAAGGATATTGAATTTTTGAAAGACGGGATCCCAAAGACTTTCGATTGCATTGTTTCGTGTGTTTACGACCAAGGCCAGCAGGTTTGTGGGGCTGTGGCAGTGCTGCACGACATTACGCGTGAGAAGCAAATTCAACTGATGAAAAATGATTTTGTAAGTCATGTTTCACACGAGCTAAAAACGCCTCTTGCGTCTATCACGGCCTATACGGAAATGCTCGCTGATGGTGAAGCTGATGATGAGGAAACAAGAAAAGAATTTTATTCGGTGATTCAGAATCAGGCCCAAAGGTTGAATCGTCTGATTGAAGACATCCTAAATACTTCGCGCATAGAATCAGGCCTTATAAAAATAAATAAGGAGCCGGCCAGCTTGACAATGCTCGTAGAAGAGCAGTTACAGATGATAAGAAGCTACGCTGAAGAAAAGAATATAGAGGTCATTGGGCAAAAACCGATCGTATTCGACCGGGTGTACGTGGACAAGGATATGATTCGTGAGGTCATTGTTAATTTGTTAAGTAACGCTGTCAAGTATACTCCGTCCGGGGGCTCAGTAAAGATTGAAATCGAAGTTGACGAAGTCGCGTCTCTGGCACGGGTTAGTATAACTGATACGGGAGTTGGTATTCCCGAAGATGAAATCGAACATGTCTTCGATAAGTTTTACAGGGTTGGTGCCAACGAAAAGCAGGCGAAAGGGACGGGCCTGGGGCTTAACCTTGTTAAGCAAATTGTTGAAAAGGTTCACGACGGCAGAGTATTCGTTACGAGCCGAGTCGATGTAGGGAGCACTTTTGGCTTTGAGCTGCCTCTGGCGACAAGACAGGCGGCTGGAGTCGTGTAACGTTGTTGTAGTAAAAAAATCGTGCGCTAAACACTACATGCTGTAAGT
>JBGVTO010000313.1:0-4432 GCA_041862635.1 Phycisphaerae bacterium
CACTCTCGTTAGGCGACAAAACTCTTCAGTTTGTTTATCTTCCCTGGGTACACTGGCCGGAGACTATGGGCACCTATCTTAAAGAGGACAAGATACTTTTTCCGTGCGATTTCTTTGGCGCTCACCTTGCCTCAAGCAGTCTGTTCGTTGACAATGAGGCGGTGGTCTATGAATCGGCAAAGCGCTATTTCGCTGAAATCATGATGCCATTCAGGCGGCAGATAAATGCCAACATTTCAAAGCTTGGTGACTTAGATATAGAGACCATTGCACCGAGTCACGGGCCGGTACACAACAGGCCCAAGTTCATCGTTGACGCTTATAAAGACTGGGCTTCCGAGGTTGTCAAAAATGAGGTGGTAGTGGCTTATGTTTCGATGCACGGCAGCACGGCTAAAATGGTCTTATATTTTGTCGAGGCCTTGATTAACAGAGGCATTACGGTAAGGCAGTTTGAGCTTGCGACGGTTGATATAGGCAAACTTGCGATGGCATTGGTAGATGCGGCAACGGTGGTTATCGGCTCACCTACGGTTCTGATAGGGCCGCATCCGTGTGCGGCTTATGCAACGTTTCTGGCGAATGCTCTCAGGCCCAAGACTAAATTTGCTTCTATCATAGGCTCTTACGGCTGGGGCGGCAAAATGGTAGAGCAGTTAACGGGTATGTTAACAAATCTCAAGGCAGAGATTCTCGAACCGGTATTGGCAAAAGGCCAAGCCAAAGAGAGCGATTTTGCAGCGATTGAGAAGCTCGCCGATGAAATTTTAACTAAGCATAAAGAGATTGGAATCGTAAAATAGAAAATTTAAATTATTAAAGGAGTGTGAATTATGGCTGAAAAACTTCAAATTTACAAATGCGCTGTTTGTGGTAATATTGTCGAAGTGCTTCACGGTGGTGCCGGCGAATTAGTTTGCTGCGGTCAGCCGATGGAGCTTCTCGACGAAAAAACCGCAGATGCAACAACAGAAAAGCATGTGCCCGTAATCGAGAAAATCGATGGCGGCTATAAAGTCAAGGTAGGCTCTGTGCCGCATCCTATGGAAGAAAAACACTATATCGAATGGATTGAGCTGCTGGCTGACGGCAAGGCATATCGTCAGTTCCTTGAACCGGGGATGCCGCCTGAGGCAATATTTAACGTTGAGGCAGATTCTGTCGGCGCAAGAGAGTATTGCAATGTTCACGGTCTGTGGAAAGGGTAAGAAATGATAAGCAAAAAGATGGAAGATGCCTTGAATGGGCAGGTGAACGCGGAGCTGTATTCGGCATATATGTACTTGTCGATGGAATCCTATTTCAAGTCGCTGAATTTGAATGGTTTTGCCAATTGGATGAGAGTGCAGACGCAGGAAGAGGTAGCACACGCGATGAAGATATATGACTTCATAAACGAGCGCGGCGGCAGGATTACATTGAAGGCTATAGAAGGCCCGCCGACAGAATGGGATTCACCATTGGCGGTTTTCGAGGCGGTTTATGTTCATGAACAAAAAGTTACAGGCCTGATTAACGACCTGGTGGATTTGGCTATTAAAGAAAAAGACCATGCGACAAACACCTTTTTGCAGTGGTTTGTCAATGAGCAGGTCGAAGAGGAGTCCTCCGCTGATGAAGTAGTGCAACAATTGAAAATGATGGAAAACGCCCCGGGTGGAATGTTTATGCTCGACCGTGAATTAGGACAACGAGTATTTACGCCGCCCGCAGCCGAAGGAGAATAACGATGAGCATCTCTTTTAACGCTATCGAAGTCTTTGAAATAGCAGAACGAATTGAAAGAAATTCCGTAAAGTTTTATCACAGAGCGGCAGAAGCCTTCTCTGACCAGGACCTGTCTGAGATACTGTTGAGCCTTGCCGAGTTCGAAAAAGAGCACGAAGAAACTTTCGCCAATATGAGAAAACAGATATCGAACAAGGAATGGGACCTGATAACTTTCGACCCTGAAGACGAAATGACCTTGTACCTTCGGACGATTGCTGACAGCCACATCTTTGACCTGAAAAAAGACCCAAGCGAGCAGCTAAAAGACAAAGAAACCGCAGAGGACATTTTAAAATATGCTATCGAGGCCGAAAAGAATTCAATCATTTTCTATCTTGGCCTGAAAAATTTCGTCCCTACAAAGGCCGGAAAGGATAAGGTCGATGAAATTATCAAGGAAGAGATGGACCATATTGCTGAGTTACATCTAAGATTGTCAGCCTTGAAGTATCTAAAAAGCGTCTCGACTTGAGTCAATTGCTTAAAGCTTAATTTTTCAATACAGACTTAAAATTCTATTGGAGATGAGGCTCAGTGGTATAGCAGAGCTTGTATAAATGGGAAATCACTGTCTAAATTTTTAATAATCAAGAAGGAGATTTGAAAATGAGTGATAAAAAAAAGTTGACCACCGCGTTCGGGATACCGGTTGGCGACGACCAGAACTCCATGACTGCTGGTAGCCGTGGGCCAGTTCTCATGCAAGACGCCCATCTTCTGGAAAAATTGGCTCATTTTGACCGTGAACGTATTCCTGAGCGTGTAGTGCACGCCAAGGGTGCCGGAGCCGGAGGCTATTTCGAAGTAACCGCGGATGTAACTAAGTTTACTAAGGCCAAGTTCCTTTCCAAAATTGGTAAGCGGACCGAGGTTTTTGTCCGTTTTTCCACTGTAGGCGGCGAAAAGGGTTCAGCCGATGCCGCGCGCGATCCACGCGGCTTCGCTGTTAAGTTCTACACAGAGGAGGGGAACTACGACATGGTTGGGAACAACACTCCCGTCTTTTTCATTCGTGACCCTCTAAAGTTTCCTGATTTCATCCATACCCAGAAACGGAATCCGGCTACTAACTGCCCGGACCCGGATATGTTCTGGGATTTCCTTTCACTAACTCCGGAATCAATCCATCAGGTCACTATTCTGTTCTCCGACAGGGGCACACCCGCCACTTACCGCCATATGAACGGCTACAGCAGTCACACCTTCAAATGGTACAACGAAAAGGGCGAGTACTTCTGGGTGCAATATCATTTCAAAACCGACCAGGGCATAAAGAACCTTACAAAAGAGGAGGCGACACGAATATCAGGTGAGGACCCGAATCACGCCACAAGAGATTTGTATGATGCTATCGAGCGGGGTGAATATCCGAGCTGGACGCTGCAAATGCAGATAATGACTCCCGAACAGGAAAAAGATTTCCAATTTGACATCTTTGATATAACCAAGGTCTGGCCCCACAGCGATTTTCCGCCAATCGAGGTAGGCCGTATGGTCCTGGACCGCAACCCGAAAAACTACTTCGCCGAGGTCGAACAAGCTGCCTTTTGCCCCGGTAACCTGGTACCCGGAATTGCCGCTTCACCGGATAAGATGCTGCAGGCACGTATCTTTTCGTACCATGATACACACATCCACCGCCTGGGGCCCAACTATCACCTTATACCCGTGAACTCACCCAAGGCAGCCCCTGAACATAGTTACCAACGAGACGGTTTGATGCGTACCGACGATAACGGTGGTGCCGGTCCGAATTACTGGCCGAACAGCGTCGGAGGTCCTGCACCGGACCCGGATTCCCTGGAGCCGCCCTTTGAGGTATCCGGCCAGGCAGCCCGCCAGGCTTACTCTCACCCCAACGATGATTTCGTACAAGCCGGTAACCTCTACCGCGACGTTATGACCGATGAGGACAGGGACCATCTCATCGGCAACATTGTAAGTCACCTTGCCGGTGCTAAAAAACGATTTCAATTTCGCCAGACGGCATTGTTCTACAAGGCCGATACCGATTATGGAGAGCGTGTGGCCGAAGGGCTGGGTCTGGACATTAAAAAAGTTAAGAATTTGGCAGCAATGTCCCAGGAAGACAGGGCCAAAGCCACAGCTAAATGAGCCTGAGAGCTGATTGTGTATATGGAACACAAAAGAATATTGTAAATATGCAGCTGAAAGGAAAAGAATAATGGTTATGCCTTTTAACGCTGATGAAGTTTTCGAGATGGCCGAACAGATAGAAAGAAATGGAGCCAGGTTTTACCGTGCCGCGGCAAAAAAAATCCCGGAGGAACGTCAGGTGTTCTCAGAGCTTGCAGCTATGGAAGATGAGCACGAGAAAACTTTTGCAGCTATGCGGGCTGAGCTTTCCGGAACAGAGATGGACCCGCCCGTTTTCGACCCCAATGGCGAGGCACAGATGTATCTGCGCGTGATGGCCGATGAACATGTCTTTAATATCAAAGCTGACCCTGTCGAACAGTTGGCCGGCCAGGAAACAGCAGAGGACGTTTTGAAAATGGCTATCGGCCTGGAAAAAGACTCTATCGCTTTCTATGTCGGCCTGAAAGAATCTGTCTCACGCAGGGCCGGCAAGGACAAGGTTGAAGCTATTATAAAAGAAGAAATAAGCCACATTGCCACTTTGAGCCAAAAACTGGAAGCC
>JBGVTO010000314.1:0-79835 GCA_041862635.1 Phycisphaerae bacterium
AGTCCGAGCCGATAACGCCTACAAGCCGGACAGGAGAAAAGAAACTCGCTGCCATACTAAAATATACAGCCGCCCCGCCGAGACAGTTCTCGCTTACACCATAAGGCGTCTTAACTGTATCAATTGCCACCGAGCCGGTTACTAATAATGATGTTCCTATGTTTTTTCTCCTTTAGTTGTCCGCTCCGAATTTCTTCAGAGTGGTATCTATTCTGGTCAGGGTGTCTTCTTTGCCTAACATTTGAACTGATTCGAAGATTGGCAAACTCACCGTGGTTCCGCAAATGGCCACACGCAGCGGCTGAGCGACTTTGCCTAAGCCGACCTGTTTTTCCTCTGCCAGGCACCGCAGCATATCTTCAATCACCTGCTCTGTAAATTCGTCCATCACGGCAAGTTTGTCACGCACGATTGCCAGCACCGCCAGACCGTCGTTTTTCAGAAGAACTTTTTTTACTGCTTTGTTGTCATATTGGATTTCATTGTTGTCCAAAAAGAGAAATCTGCTCTTGCGCTCGATATCAGCTAAGCTACGCGCCCCTTCGCAGAGCTTTATGATTTTCAAAAGTTTTTCATCGTCACCGGAATTTACCGGAGAGTTGACGGCCTTCAAGTAAGCTCTGAGATGTTGTAAGAGTTTTTCCGGTGGTGTCATTTTTATATGTTCGGTGTTGAAAGCCAGCAGTTTGCTGCGGTCGAACAGGCTGTTGGCTTTGGTCAGGCGCGAGAGGTCGAAAGCATCGATTAGTTCATTGACCGGCATAATCTCGCGATTGTCACCGGGATTCCAGCCCAAAAGCGCAAGGAAATTCACCATCGTTTCGGGCAGATAACCGCTCTTGAAAAAATCGACAATATTGATTTCCGGCAGGGCGACGCCAAGGTATTCGGCCATCGCATCAATAACGGGCATATCGGGTGTGGTTTTACCCTTAATAAAAGAATCGAGCTGTTCAGGAGTTATGCCTCCAACCTCGGCAAGCTTGCTCGTCTCAATATCCTGCGGACTCTTATTTTCCTTTCGAAACCCATCAAACTCTAATTGTTCTCCTATCCGAACCGTCTCAACATCCGGCCTAACCTTAATTGCCTTGCGAAGGGCCTTCGGACGCTCGCGTTTGGAGAGCTTGCCGCCGGTGTCGCTGACGGTTACGGACATATGAGCGTATTTCGGAAGTGGGCTATCGCCGAATAGAGCTTGCCACAGCGCCTGCTGGCCCGGCGTGTTCATCAGATGTTCCTGTCCGCGAATAACGTGCGTAATCTTCATCAGATAGTCATCGACCACGCAGGCAAAGTTATACGTCGGGAAGCCGTCACTTTTTTGGATTATAAAATCGCTTATTTCACCCGCTGCGAACTTAATCTCACCGCGGACAATATCTTCAACCACCAAAGGCTCATCCTGCGGCACGGCAAAGCGGACCGTTACGTCTCGGCCCTGAGCTTTTGCCTTTTCAACATCGCTTTTGTTCGGGAACTCTTTGGGGCGGGGATAGGAAAAGGACTTTTTTTGAGCCTCAGCTTCTTTACGAAGTGCATCAAGCTCTTCGGCGGTATCGAAGCAGTAGTAGGCCTTTTTATCATCGAGCAGTTTGTTTATGTATTTATTGTAAATATCCATTCGCTGAGATTGCAGGTAAGGCCCGTTTGGTCCGCCGACTTCAGGGCCTTCGTCCCACTGGATTCCGAGCCAGCGCAGGTCGTCCATAACCTGCTGTGTGGCGGTCGGCGTATTTCGTTTTTGGTCGGTGTCCTCGATCCGGAGAATAAATGTTCCGCCCATTCGCCTGGCCCAGAGCCAGTTAAAAAGGGCTGTGCGGGCTCCACCCACGTGCAGATAACCCGTCGGCGATGGGGCAAAACGTGTTACAATCATTACAATCCTCGTTAATTCGGGAAAATACGTAAAAAATAAAGATAAGTGATACTACAACTGTTGTCAAGGATGAGACCACTGTATTAGTAGATTTGCATACCCAACAGTCAAAATTGACAAATATATGCCCTGTCAATTTCGTCTTAAAGTTATATTTTAGCTGTTTTAGATAACCATAATCTGCTAAAATACGGTATTGATAACAGGGAGATTTGTTATGAATAAGCAGTGTGTTCTGACACAGCTTACAGATTGTATGGAAGAGATACGACAGCGTTTTTCGGTCAAGAAGCTTTCCATCTTCGGCTCGGTGGCTCGCGGTGAGGCGAGCGAGGGCAGCGACGTGGACGTGCTGGTGGTATTCGACCGGACAGCGAATTTCGATATCTTTATGGATTTGAAGTTCTACCTGGAAGAGCTGCTTGGAATGGGGGTTGACCTGGTAACCGACAAGGCGATTCGACCGCAGATTCGCCGGACAATTGAGCAGGAGATGGTCGATGTCGCGTGATGAGACAAAAGCTCGGCAGCGCCGTTGAGCGGTCTTAGGGGGAAATGTCAACTCTAAGAGAGGCTAAAGCAAATGTGGCCACGAATCGGACCAATACCGACCTATGGGGTTCTGTACATCATAAGTATTCTGAGCTGTTTTCTAATTGCCTGCTTGATAGCCAGACGCCTGGGGCTTCGGCATCGTGTTTGGCTCGTTGTCGGTATCTGCTATATGGTGGGTATGACCGTCGGGGCAAAGGCGCTATACGATGTTCAGCACGCGCAATTTGACTTCCAGGCGCTATTCAGCACCGGTCACTATATACAAGGAGGATTATGGGGCGGGCTTCTGGCATATTTTATTCTGGCTGTGCCGTTGGTTTTGGTATTAGCCAAACACAGACGGGCAGCTCTCGATCTGGTTGCCTTGTCGATTCCCGTCCCCTGGGTCTTTGTTAAGCTGGGATGTCTGTTTAACGGCTGCTGCTATGGCCAAAAATGTTCTATGCCCTGGGCGATTACATTTCCTGAAGGGGCTGCGGGCGCACCGGCGGGCATACCGCTGCACCCGACGCAAATTTACGAAATCCTGGTTATGGTGTGCATTCTTGTCGTTTTCAGAGTACTTAAATACGAACGATGGCAGGGAACAATCCTGCTATGGTTCCTGATTCTCTACGGTCTGGGACGGGCAGCCACCGAATTCTTCAGGGGCGACTTCGATCATCATCTGTACGTTGGCACTCTCACTTTGTCGCAGCTTACCTGTTTGGCTGTGGCTGGCGTTTCAATTCTCCTGCTTTTCCTCTGGCGCCGTTTTGTTCGCAATGACATACTGGACTAAGTAATGACTATATGCTAAATTGTCGTTGCTGATAATGTTGGTGAATTGAATCCGAAAAGCAGGAACGATAACCCGTGAAAACACCGAGCAAAGAAGAAAATACCAAACTCGATTTTATTCGTCAGATTGTTGCCGAAGACATAAAGACCAATAAATGGGGTGGACGGGTTGTAACGCGATTTCCGCCGGAGCCGAACGGGTATCTGCACATCGGGCACGCCAAGAGTATCTGTCTGAATTTTGGTATCGCAGCGGAATTTGGCGGCCGGTGCCATCTGAGATTCGACGATACCAATCCAATCAAGGAAGAGCAGGAATATATTGATTCAATCATAGAAGATGTTCGCTGGCTTGGCTGGGACTGGGGCGACCAGGCCGAAGGCCTGGACCGGATCAAACCCTCCTCTGGAGGGTTGTATTACGGCTCGGATTATTTCGAGCAGATGTACGAATATGCTGTGCAGCTTATACAAAAGGGCAAGGCATACGTCTGCGACCTTACGGCCGAGCAGACAAGAGAGTTTCGCGGTACACTGACCGAGCCGGGAAAGGATAGTCCCTATTGCAACCGTTCGGTTGAGGAGAATCTCGACCTGTTCGAGCGAATGAAGTCCGGCGAATTTCCGGATGGCTCGCGAACGTTGCGGGCGAAAATCGATATGTCGCATCCCAATCTTAACATGCGCGACCCCGTTATGTATCGAATCCTGCACGCGGCGCATCCTCGCACGGGCGATAAATGGTGCATCTATCCGATGTATGACTGGGCCCATGGCCTTGAGGATTCCATCGAAAGGATTACGCATTCTATTTGCACGCTGGAATTCGAGAACCATCGTCCGTTGTACGACTGGTTTCTTGACCAGCTGGAGGCATATCATCCACAGCAGATAGAGTTCGCCCGGCTCAATCTGACCTATACCATGATGAGCAAGCGCAAGCTGCTGAAACTTGTGCAGGAAGGGCATGTCAGCGGCTGGGACGACCCGCGAATGCCGACCATCTGCGGCCTGCGGAGGCGCGGCTATTCACCGGAGGCCGTTCGGGAATTCTGCAGGCGTATCGGAGTCAATAAGTTCAACAGCACTGTCGACATTGCTTTGTTGGAGCACTGTCTGCGGGAGGATTTGAACAAGACCTCGCCGCGGGTAATGGCTGTGCTTCGCCCGCTCAAGGTGATTTTAGATAACTATCCCAAGGGCCAGGTCGAAGGGCTTGAGGCCATCAATAATCCGGAAGACCCAAACGCCGGTACGCGGAAGGTTCCGTTCTCACGAGAGCTGTACATCGAGCGGGAAGATTTTATGGTTGAGCCGCCAAAGAAGTTCTACCGCTTGTCCCCCGGCCGGGAGGTTCGACTGCGATATGCGTATTTTGTTACCTGCACTGACGTGGTTAAGGATAACAATGGCAAAATCGTTGAGCTGCACTGCACTTATGACCCGGCCACGCGCGGCGGCGACGCCCCGGACGGACGCAAGGTCAAGTCAACACTGCACTGGGTCTCAGCCGGCCACGCGCTCGAGGCCCAGGTGCGATTGTACGACCATTTATTTACAAAGGAAAATCCGGAGATGGGCGCCGAAGGTGAGGATTTCAAATCCAACCTGAATCCGGGTTCGCTGGAGGTATTATCATCCTGCAAAGTCGAACCATCTCTGGCCGATGCGAAACCCCTAAGTCGCTATCAGTTCGAAAGGCTCGGCTATTTCTGCGTTGACCCCGACAGCTCCGATGGCAAGCTAATATTCAATCGCACGGTGAGTTTGCGCGACCCGTGGGCCAGGATACAGAAAGCCCGGAAGAAAAAGTAGGTGGTTGACGGTGTGTGGCAGCCTCAAGCGCGGTACCCGCTTTCGCGGGCACAAGCTTGGGGATGGCTGAGGACTATCAGCCGAACAGCTCAGCAAATTTTTCTTCTATGTCGGGATTTTCGCACAGCGTCTGGCCGATCAGGACCGCTCTTACGCCGGCGGATTTTAGCTTTTCAACGTCGGCTCGTGTTTTTATCCCGCTTTCGGCGACCAGCTCGTTTTTGTTGTCAATAAGCTCCGCCAATCGGCTGGTCGTGTTCAAATCCACCTGCATCGTCGTCAGGTTGCGGTTGTTTATCCCCAGGACGCTGTATCCTATTTTGGGAAAGCCGATAAGGCTGCGAACGCCTAACAGCGTATCGGCGCGGTGAACTTCCAAAAGGACCGTCAACGTCAGCTCGGCTGCGGCTATCATCATGTCCATCAGTTCACCGGGCTTCAGCGCTTCTGCTATCAATAATATCGCATCGGCACTGGCGGCGCGCGATTCGTACACCTGCCAGAGGTCGATGATAAAATCCTTTCGCAAAACGGGCAAATCCACCGCCTGGCGTATCTGGTTTATATATTCGAGTCGGCCCTGAAAATATTTTTCATCGGTAAGAACGCTGATTGCATCGGCCCCGCATTTCTTGTATGTTTGCGCGATTGCCACGGGGTCGAAATCCTCGCGAATGACCCCTGCCGATGGTGAGGCCTTTTTGACCTCTGCGATAACATTTATACCGCGGCTGTTGGGTCTGGTGACGGCCTTGTAGAAGTTGCGGCACCTGGGCAGGGAGCGAATCTGCTCTTTGAGCTTCTCGAGACTTGTCTGTAATTGCCGGGATTGTACTTCAGCTCTTTTGTCGGCAATTATTTTATCTAATATATTCGCCAATTTAACATACCCATAATAAGAAAATCAAATATCAAAATGCCCTGTGGAAAAGACTATATGTCATTTCGACCGAAGCCCCCGTTCTTGCTTTCGTAAGAAAGCACGAGGACGGAGTGGAGAAATCTATTAAAAAAAAGATTTCTCGACTCGCCTTTCCGCCATAGGCGGACTCGAAATGACATCTGCTTTTTATCCTGCGACTTTAACATAGCCCATACGAAGCTCATTGAGGGTATTAGCCAGAACTGTTTCTTCCTCTTTGGTCAAATTGCCTTTGGTTTTTTCTTCAAGGGTCTCGAGCATATCGATATTGTATTTTGCCAGCTCCAAATCCGGCCCTCTTTTTTCCTGTCCCTTTACCTGCAACAGGCCCAGAGCGAATAATGCCTGCGTAGTGAGCATACTTACCAATGCAGCAAAGTTGCCCTGCGGTAAAGGGCCGCGGGCCTGTTTTTCTTCCTGAGCCTTTTCCTTCTCAGCTTCTTCCTGTGCGGCTAATATCTCCTTCTCTTTTTGCGCCTCGGCTTTCCAGTCCTCATCGACTATGATTTTTTTCTCTTTTTTCTTTTCCTCTTCGGCCATAATTAGAACCCTTTGAATGTTCGGTTACTTGCGATATTTTTTCATACTCCTGTCAACATCCCGTTTTTGGTCGCGTTCGGTAATTGCTTTTCGTTTGTCATATTGTCTTTTCCCTCTGGCCAAGGCCAGTTCTATTTTTGCCAAACCTTTGTCATTGAAATAAATCCGCAGCGGCACGAGGGTAAAGCCCCGCTGTTCGAGCTTTATTCTTATTCTGTGGATTTCGGCCTTGTGCAGCAAAAGTTTTCTTTTTCTGGTCGGCTCGTGCTGCCAGGCACCGGCCTGCTGGTATTGGGCGATGGTTGCGCCGACGAGCCAGCACTCTTGGTCTTCGACCCTTGCGTAGGAACCGTTCAGGTCGGCGGCGCCGTCCCGCAGCGATTTAACCTCACCGCCCAACAGTTCAAGACCGGCCTCGAACTTCTCGATGAGCTCGAAGTTTCTGTAAGCCTTTTTATTGACTGCTACCGGACCCTGTTTATTCTTGTCCTTGCGAGATTTTGCTGCCATTTGAAATATGATAGCGACAAGACCGGCTTTTTGCAAGAATCTGGTACCTATATCAGAAATCAGAAGCCGCAAGACAGAAGTCAGAAATCAGTATCGGTCAGTGTCAAAGTCGGTGTCGGAGTCAGTGTCAAAGTCAGTGTCAGTCAGTGTAATAAAAAAGCGGCCTTATGCGATTGTGCATAAGGCCGCCTGTAAACAACCGAAGCAGGAATAATCTTTACGCTATCCGGCTATCAAACAATACACTGTTCTTTGAACAGACGTGTTGAGACGCCGTTTTAGAAATCGCGCACGACTACTCCATCTTTACCTACATTGTACTGGTCTGAGCTGCTGACCTTCAGGTTATAGACCTTGCCGACGAAAGGCATTGCCCTGGTTACAACGCTCTTGATAGTAACTGTGCCGTTTAGTGATTTCAGCTTCATACCACTTTCCAGATTCTGGGCGGCTACCCATTGTCCGGAATCAAGCATGAAGCAGTGTGCACACACGACGCTGATGCTATTTCCGTTTTCGAGCGTTATATCGCGGCATTTGAAGCTTCCCTCGTGCTCCTCGAGCTTCTCTAGGCTCGTTGCTGCAAGACAGTTGATTGACTGGCCTGCGACAGCTTTCGAGATTTGCACGAGTGCCCCATTTACCCATACAGGTGTATCAGCAAGGAAGCATCCCCTGCCCTTTGGTGGGGGTACGGCTCCACCACCTTCGCCGTCGTTTACCAGGAACGAATCCAGCCTGTCCCCGGGCTCACTGGCGCCAGGCATAGGCAAGCCGCCTCGTCGAATATCTCCACCATCCCAGAAGGTGTAAATATTATCATCATTGATGGCGCAGAATGGGCGTTTTTCAAAGCCAACATGGCTGTCCATAAACAATACGTTTTGTCCATCTTCCTGGTGGGCAATGGCGTTTCCAATTTGGATTATTTCTTTGCCACCATCAGGATTGAAGCCGGACCACAGGTCAATCTTGCCCTGGGCTTCTGCAGCAGGAGAGTCAATGAATGGGTTCCGGTCGGCTGCAATCGCCATACCGGGCTCACTTGATGTGGTCAGAGCATACAGGCCAAAAGGCATATGGTAAGAATAGCTGCAATGCTCTATTGGCTCGAGCCCGAAGTCCCAGAGGTCAATAAGCTCCCTGTCGCCTGCACCGTCGTCGGAGGGCTTAAATTCGTTGGTCCCGGAATCGCCCTTACAGATAAAGGACTTAGGCGTTACCTCGGCATACTTGACCAGGAGATAGAAACTGGACGTAATTGTGGCCATGCCGCCGCTGCCGTCGGCGCTTAAGCCGTAAGCAGTGAATCGGTTGTCGGCCAGCCACATGGGTATTTGCCCGGACCACACGCTGTTTCTGCCGCCTGCACGAGGCATTTCATCGTCGTAATCGTTGCTGTAGATAAGCATTGCCTTGCCGATACCGGACAAGTTCGTCCCGCAGACCATTCTAAAGGCAATCTGCCTTACCCTGGCCAACGCCGGCATCAGAATGCCCATCAGCAGGGCTATGATCGCGATCACGACCAACAGCTCGACTAATGTAAAACCTTTCTTTTTCCTCATTTTTGTTCTCCTTTTAACATTTTGAGATTCACAAATTCGACCGTTTTTAAGTACGCTTCGGTTTACATTTTGATATATAAATGCTTACTGTCGCATAAATGCCAGACACTAAACACTCTTTTCTTTTGCGAATCTCCTTGACTTAATTTTTTTACTTAAAAACGGTTAATCATACCTTGCAAAACCGGTTTTGCCAACAGAGTTTTCACCCAACTTTACATACTTTTAGCATAGCTATCGATTCGATGTTTTAAGCCAAACCGCAAAATGCCCTTTTCCGGCAGGGGGGCCTTATGATATGAAATCTCGACCAAATTATGATGACGGTTTAAATTATAATAACAATACTTTTCAAACCTACCTGCCTCGATTATAATCCTAACACAGGGTGGCTTTCCTGTCAAATAAATTTTGGTGATTTTTCCCCAAGTTTCTTGAAATTATTTACAATTTGCGTAATATCCTTGTTTTCAGCTTGTAATCGTGGATATGGGTACTAAAAAAAATTACGAAGATATAAAAAAACTGCTTAAAGAGCACCGCCAGAGCCATCTTTTAGCATTTTGGGACCATTTGGATACGGCTCGAAGGCAGAATTTGCTTGCACAAATCCGGCAGCTGGACTTTGCGGAAATAGACAATTGGGTGACTTATTGCATCAAAAAGCCTGCCCCTGCTGCGATAAGCACTGATTTGGTTCCTGCTTCGTCCTACAGTTCTGAGCCGGCAGACACACAGCAACAGCATAAGTATGCCAAAGCCATCGAATGGGGTAGAGAGTTGATACGGCAGAGCAAGGTTGCTGCCTTCGTTGTCGCAGGAGGCCAGGGAACAAGGCTCGGATTCGACGGCCCAAAGGGAAATTTTCACATCAGCCCTGTCAAAAACAAAACACTGTTTCAAATCTTTGCAGAGTCTATCACAGCGGCCTCACAAAAATACCACACCGTTTGCCCCTGGTATATTATGACCAGCCCTTTGAACCACGACGAGACCAAAGAGATTTTTCGCTCCAATGACTATTACGGCCTGGATGATAAAAACGTTTTTATTTTTCAGCAGGGCACATTACCCGATTTCAGCTCCGCCGGCGAGATACTGCTGGCCGACAAAGACAGACTAAGCTGCTCACCCGATGGCCACGGGGGAAGCCTTAAGGCACTTTACCAGAGCGGAGCTCTCGAAGATATGAAAAGACGCGGCGTAGAATTTGTCAGCTATTTCCAGGTTGACAATCCCCTGATAAATATTTTCGACCCGCTCTTTCTCGGCCTGCACGCTCTCGATAAGGCTGAAATGTCCTCAAAGGCGGTTATAAAAACCGACCCTTATGAAAGGGTCGGCAACTTCTGTTTGGTTGACGGCAGGGTGACTGTCATCGAATACAGCGATTTACCTGACGAGCTGGCCGAGAGGCGAAACCCGGATGGCTCCTTGGTGTTCCGGCTCGGAAGTATCGCTATCCACATCATCAACTGTGCCTTCGTAGAAAGACTAAACGCTGATGCTTTTTCTTTGCCCCTGCACAAAGCCGTTAAAAAGATTCCGCACATCGATGAGCATGGGGAACTTATTGAACCTGCTGAGCCAAACGGTGTAAAGCTGGAGAACTTTGTTTTTGACGCCCTGCCGTTGGCCTCGAAGTCGATTATTTTGCAGACCGTCCGAAGCGAAGAATTTGCCCCGACTAAAAATGCCACCGGCGTTGACAGTGTCGAAACCACGAAGCGGATGATGGTCGCCCGTGCCGCTGATTGGCTCGAATCAGCAGGTGTAGCCATCCCCAAAAAACCGGATGGCTCTATTGATTGTCTCCTTGAAGTCGCCCCCGGCTTCGCACTGGACAAAGATGACATCAAGGAAAAGCTGAATCAAATGCCTAAAATCAAACCGGGTGACAGAATATATTTGTCTTGATTCACCAAAGCAGCCCCTGCCTTTACCAGTTTTGAGAGTGCCAAAAGTGGGCTAATTGTGCAGGCTATCAGGGTACCAGGTTATCAGGTAGTGGGCATCAGGTTACCAGGATATCAGGTCAACTGCACAGTATAAATACACAGCACAATTTTTTCTGGTATCCTGATTCACTGATATCCTCCGACCTGATTTCCTGATACTCTGATATCCAGACTTTAGGCACTTCAAACTTTAGACGCTTTGAACTTACCTTGTGGAGAATTTATGCACGGTTAGTGACGTATATTTCTGCCCCGGCTGGAGAACAACTGACGGAAAGTCGGATTTGTTCGGTGAATCCGGGAAGTGCTGCGTTTCAAGGCAGAATGCATAGTGCTTTTTGTACACCTTGCCGGCTTTGCCGGTTAAGGTGCCGTCCAGGAAGTTTCCGGTATAGAGCTGAACGCCAGGTTCGGTGGTATAGATTTCCATCACTCGTCCGCTGGTTGGCTCATATGCCCTTGCAGCTAAAGCGAGTGTGCCTCCCCCGCTGTTGAGCACATAATTGTGGTCGTAGCCGTTCCCGACCTGCTTAATTCGAGAGCCAATGGACATCGGCAAAGTGAAATCCATCGGTGAATCTTTAACACTTCTGATTTCGCCGGTCGGTATCAGGCCTTCGTCAACCGGCGTGTACTTATCGGCGTTGAGCGTAAGCTCGTGACCGAGGATGTCACCGTTGCCCTGGCCGGCAAGGTTGAAATAGCTGTGGTTCGTCAGATTGACCACAGTGGTTTTGTCCGTCTCGGCCTCATAGTTAATCTTTAGCTCATCGTCTTTTGTCAGAGTATAAGTAACGGTGCACGCCAGATTACCCGGGTATCCCTCTTCATCGTCCTCGCTTATATAGCTCATCTTCAACAGCGCTTCGTTATCGTTGGCCCATAGGTCCTCGGGCCTCCAAACCACTTTGTCGAATCCCTTGATGCCGCCGTGCAGATGATTTTCCCCGTTGTTAGCGGCTAACTTGTACTCGACGCCATCGAGCACGAACCTGGCCTTACCGATACGATTTGCGTATCTGCCAACGGTCGCCCCGAAATATGGGTGTACCTTAAGATACCCGTCAAGCGCATCGAATCCGAGCGTTATATCAGCCAGCTTTCCGTCCCGGTCAGGGACCTCCAGCGAAACCAAAATAGCCCCGTAGTTGGTAATCCTGACTCTAAGACCGTTGGTATTAGTCAAAGTGTATAAAGTAACTGCCCTGCCGTCGGGTGTTTGGCCGAAAGATTCTTCATTAGCACTCATTACTCTTGCCTCCTTAGCTTGGGGTTCTGTTGGAGTCGGAGTTTTCTTTTTACAGCCGGGCATACAAACCACCGTTACCACCAAAACAAAATTAATCCAAAATCTCGTTTTCATTTTTTTACTCCCTGCCTGAAAAATATATAGGTTCGTATGGGTTGAAAACCTGCTTGAAATATACCGCCGAAGAAATAAATTGTCAAAAAAAAATTTATTTCCACAACCTCAAGAAAAAAGCTGTCTTTCCCCAGGCCGATACAGCGCCATAAGCTCAGAGGCCGGGAAATCCATTCGAAGCGGTTGATTTTTTTCGACAAATAGTTTATCCTGATAATATACAGGTTTAGCAGCGTTGCCGAAAGAAGGTAAAAGACAAATGTCAGATTATACCCCCACGAATTCTAATCTGCCTGGCGCCGGTCGGTTCGCAACCACTCACTGGAGCGTAGTTATGGCCGCGGGCCGGCCAAAGTCTGCCAGTTACCAGCAGGCCCTGGAGACGCTCTGCAAAACATACTGGTTTCCGCTTTATGCATATCTGCGTCGCCAGGGATATGAAAGCCATAAGGCCGAGGATTACACTCAGGCGTTTTTCGCCGGCCTGCTGGCCAAGGGGGGCCTGCGATTGGCCGACCCGAAACGCGGTAAATTCCGCTCGTTTCTGCTTGCTTCGTTGAAGCACTTTCTCTCAAACGAGCGTGCCCGCGCTCGAGCAAAAAAACGGGGTGGAGGCCGAAAAGTCCTTTCTCTGGATTTTGAAAACGCTGAAAGTCAGTATGCCCTTGAGCCGCGTGACGAATTATCTCCGGAAAGGCTCTTTGAACGCTCGTGGGCACTTACAGTGCTGGACCGGACAATGGCCCGCCTGCAGGCTGAGGCAATCAGTACGAACAAACAGAAGCTGTTTGACCATTTGAAAGTTTACCTCACCGCAGAGAAAAGCTCCGTCCCTTACCGCGATGCGGCTGCCGAGCTTGACATGGCCGAAAGTGCAGTGAGGGTAGCTGTGCACCGCTTGCGCAGACGCTATAGAGAGCTGTTGCGGGACGAAATAGCCCAGACCGTTACTTCTGATGACCAGATTGATGAGGAAATCCGCGACCTCTTCGCTGCTTTAGGCTCCTGAGCCTGCCTGTCCGGGCACCAATTGCAGCCGGTCTGCGGTAGGGCGCCGATTGTGGAGATGGTACTATCGTCGATGGCCAATTGGTGCGGGGCTGGAAAAAATATTCGATATCGTGTAACCTTTCCGCCGGTTTGCTTAAGTAATGGGTAGAAGCGGCCGGTATCGTGAAAGGAGATGTTATTATGGCTGAAGAAAATCATTGTCCTCAGTGTGGGGCCGAGCTGCCCGCTGATGCACCGCAGGGGCTGTGTCCGCAGTGCCTTATGAAGCTCGGCCTGCCGACCGAAGCCGGGCCCGACAAGGCAGACGCCTCTAAGCCCACTGGTGATGTTCCTGCGAGACCTACACCGCCGGGGGGATTTGTGCCGCCTGAGCCGGTGGAATTGGCTGAACAGTTTCCACAGCTTGAAATCATCGAACTGCTGGGTCAGGGCGGTATGGGGGCGGTGTACAAGGCCAGACAAAAGCAGCTCGACCGCCTGGTCGCCCTCAAAATCCTGCCGCCGCATGTTGCCCAGACCGAAGCCTTTGCCCAGCGTTTCACTCGTGAGGCGCGTTCTCTGGCCAGACTCAACCATCCTCACATTGTTATGGTGCATGACTTTGGTCATACCGGGGAGGGTTTGTACTACTTCATCATGGAGTTTGTGGAAGGGACGGATTTACGCCGGGTGATTCAGGCTGGCGAGCTTTCAGCCCCTGAAGCGCTGGCGATCGTTCCCCAAATCTGCGAAGCCCTGCAATTTGCTCACGAAGAGGGTATCGTACACCGGGACATAAAGCCGGAAAACATTCTATTAGATAAGAAGGGCCGGGTGAAAATCGCCGACTTTGGACTGGCTAAACTCCTGGATAGACCTGCAACCGTGTACACTCTTACGCAGGCAGGCCAGAGAATGGGCACACCGCACTATATGGCCCCTGAGCAAATCGAACATCCCGGCCAGGTGGACCACCGCGCGGACATCTATTCACTGGGTGTAGTATTTTATGAGATGCTCACAGGTGAATTACCCCTCGGACGGTTTCCTCTGCCTTCTAAAAAGGTCCATGTAGATGTGCGGTTGGATGAAGTAGTGCTCAAGACCCTGGAGAAGGAGCCGGAACTTCGTTATCAGCAAGCTTCTGAAGTCAAGGTCGACGTGGAGACAATTGCATCCAAAGGCCGGACGTCAAGCTCTGCGGAAAGAGTATTTGGGGGCGTCAAGGCCGCTGAGGGTATCGGCGCCATACGACACCGTGTATGGATTCCCGCAGTCGGTTTGCTCGTCGCCGGGTGTATTGATTGTCTGGGCGTTGTCGGGGCCGTGGTGGCTGCTGTTGTCTTACTGATGCAAAAAGGTTTCTCTGGTCAGTTCATTACATTCCAGTTTTTGCCGGGTTTTGCGCACTTGTTCATCGTGGCCGCTATGGCGGCATATGCGATCTTTGTCGTCTTGGGCGCCTGGAACCTGATGCAATTACGCTCCTACCGCCTGGCCACGGTTGGCAGTATCCTGGCGTTGTTTCCTTTCGCTCCCGGAGCTATCATCGGAGTGCCTATGGGTATCTGGGCTCTCGTGTTGATGACTAAAGAGAAAGTAAAAGCAGCCTTTGGTCAGGAAGGAACCGAAGTTGAAATACCACCGAGAGTCCGCGAGTTTACTGTCTCAGCGGCAAAGGATATGAAGGATGTATTCAGTCGCGGCAGGGCCGAGGTCGAAAAGATATTGAGTGAAAAAGGCCCGGGCTCAGAGCAGCCTGATGCCGCTGTGCCGCTCAAGACCCGGCCGATGGCCGTCGGCTCCTTTGTCCTTGGATTCGTAAGTATTTTGTTCGTCTCTGCTGGCTGGGGGTTCGCCCAAAAATTTGTTTTCGTTTTCTTGTCTGCTTTCTTTGCCATCTTCCTCGGAGTGATGGCTATGAAGAGGATCAAGTCTTACCGGGATTGTTTTTTGGATACCGCACTTGCAATCACCGGAATTGTCATAGCATCGATATCCGCTATTACACTGTTCACCAGCCTGTAATGAATTGAGTTTTACCAACAATAGGACCTTATGCCGATTCTGTTTACATACTGACTGATTTTTTCTCGGTGCACGGCCATCCTGACCGTGTTTTCACTCCACAGCCCAAAGTCCTAAGGACTCCTTTCAGGGGACACCTTGCGGCAATGCACCCCGATTTCCTGTTCACCTGATAACCTAATCTCTAATCCTCTTCATCCTGACCGGAGTCGAAGGATTAATTCTCTAATTCCGCCCTCTGTCCTTCTTACCTCCTGTTCCGTCTCCGAACAAGGGCTTGTTGTACCCGAACGCCTGCGGAGATGCGAAATAGTCCTTGCCAAAGTAGTGATTGTAGTTTATTCTATTACGACCTTGTTGGGAGATGGTTTATTGTATGTAGCTAAGAAGTTATGGTAGCACAAGTATTTGATATTCGCCGTTGGCAGGCATTATATGCCCGGCTTGATACCCACCTCATTTGCGCAAATGATTTTTCTAAAACGCTGTTAGGGAGTGACAAAATGAGAATACGAATCAGATCTTTTTGGAGTATTTCCGCGTTTTTTGTGGTATTAGGCTTATCCATTTCAATGGGTTGCGCTCGGAAAACGCAGGCGTTATTCACCAGACCCGAGCTCATTACCTTTGGACGGCTGGCAGTACTTGGTCTCACCCCTGAACAGGAACAGATATTCATGGCTTCCTACACCAAGGCCTTTCCCGGACAAATTATTACGTTTGTTGAAAGGAGCCGATTGCAGGAGATCGTCAATGAGCAGGATTTGCTGCAAGGAAGGTTAGATGACAGAACCCGGGCCAAGGTAAAGCAGATTCTCGGCGTTGAAGCCCTTATCATGTGTACCTACTATGACGGAAATTTTGGTGCCGGTAGAAAGAAGCTGCGTGTTCGGGTAGTTGACAGCGAAACAGGAGCCATCGTGGGGTCGGTAATAACCCAGGCACGCGACAACTTCGAATACCATTGTGACAGGGCGGTAAAGGCACTCAAGGCGGATCTTATGAGTGGAAGCTAATACGGACATTTTGACCGCTAAAGGAGTCTTTCGAGGCCAATGTAATTGGGGTTCTTCTCAGACATCAATGTGCCGCTCTCGTCCAGACCATACAAAAAAAGAGAGCACTCCTTACTAATATAGAATTTATCTATAGGTCTTCATAGCGGGGAGCTGTTACCGGGTCGGCTCTTTGCTTTTTCTCCCGTAGTCATCTTCATAGCGATACTGGTCTTCAGCCTCCCATTGGCCAAAAGACACCACGAGTATACGGAAGGGCTTGTCCTCGGCCCAAAACCTGTGCTTGACGCCAGGAAGAATGAGGAACTCATCGTGGGTATTGGGGTGATGGATTTGCCCATCCAGTTCCAGATAGGCGCCGTCATCAAGAAAATGGAAAAGCTCGTATCTGATTTGGTGTGAATGCAAGCTGGCACGTTCGCCGGGACGAACGAAGGTCAGGTCAACCGAGCACTCCTGATTGCGAACCACCATATAAACATCGCCCCAGGGCCGCTCCGACTTGATTGTCTGTTTTCCGTGCCGAGGGTCGACGTCGGAAGTTTTCATAATGTTATTCCGGTTGGTCAGGCTTTGAGGTAGATTGCTTGGCGATGTTCAGTAACACACCGACCGCAGCGGATGAGAGTAGCATACTCGTTCCGCCGGCACTTACAAACGGCAAAGGCAGGCCTTTTGTCGGCAGAACAACCGTTACAACCCCGATATTAAGTGCCGCTTGAATTGCGATTGTCAGAACAATGCCGCCGGCCAGAAGCTGGCCGAAGCGGTCTTTACAGCGAACGACCACTAAAATCCCCAGCCAGACAAACACGATAAACAATCCAATAACCGCTGCGTTTCCAACGAAGCCGAGCTCTTCGCCGATAATTGCAAAAATAAAATCGGTAGTATCCTCCGGCAGATGTCCGTACTTGCAGATTCCCTTACCTAATCCTTTTCCCCACAGCCCGCCGGAACCGAGGGCAATCAGCGACTGGCTCGGCTGATAATTAATCGAATCGGCCCATTTATCAGGATTCAGGAAAGCGATAATCCGCTGCATTCGGGAGGGAGATTGTTTTATCGCTATGTAAAAGGCCATGGCGGCAAACGGCAGGGGCGGTAAGATGTGCCACAGACTTACGTCGCCGATGATTAATATCAGAAAGGCCAAAAGCGATATAAGCGCTGCCGTGCCGAAATCTTCAACGATTATAAGTATAACGACCAGACCGACAACCGAGCAGATGGGGACGAACCTTTTCCAGTAAAGCCTGATTTCGGCGCCGAATTTATCGCATACGGCTGCTAAGAAGAAGACAATTACCCATTTCGCCAGCTCAGAGGGCTGAAAACTTACGCTTATGGGGCCAAGGGGGATTTTTAGCCAGCGATAGTGCTGGTTTATCTTCGGAACTAATCGCGGTAAAAACGGATAAAATCGCTGTGATAAAACGATTATAAGCAGCACTATACTAACAACTAACAGATAGCTGATTGGTGATTTTAACCAGCCGCCCGACAGGCTGAGTCTGCGATAATTGAAGGCAGAGACGGCGTACATAATCAAACAGGCCAGAGGGAAAAACAAAAGTTGGCGCAGGCCGGGGTAGTCGTAAAATCTCTGTAAATCAAACTCCTGACCGACATTGGCACTGGCCGAGAACACAAAGACCGTACCGATGGCCATCAAAACAACAATGACCATTGCGATGCAGTCGGCGACCGGATTGTCACTTGATGCGGTAATCATTGAATTTCTTTGTGCTCAGAGAAAAAACCGTTTTTTCCAGGCGGCTCAAATTTAGCCTGCTTAACTTTATCTTCGGCTTTCTTCGACTGATAACAATAAAAATTATTTGGCGATAAAAAGAATAAGTCCCAACAAGGTTATCTGGTTATTAGGAAACCAGGATGTATAATATCGGAGTATCAGGATAACAGGAGGCGAATCAGGAAAAGACAAATTTATGCTGTGCATTTTTCCTGATAACCGCTCATCACCCAGCCGTTGACACATATTTGTTATTTACATTTTCGATTTATTACTTACTATTGTTATTTGTTATGGCAAACCGCCGGCTTTATAAAAGTTACGTGTACCTTTTTGACTCGGAGCATAAAAATAGTCAATAATAAATAGTCAAGGGGAGCGATTATGGGCAAACAAACGAGAAGAGAGTTTCTTAAGATAACGGGTTTAGCAGCCGCTTCTGCTGGGGCGTCGTCAATATTGCCGAGCTGTGAGAGTTTAGGCCGACAAACCGCTGAAGGAGCAAAACGTCCGAATATCATTTTCATCCTTGCCGACGATTTGGGCTACGGGGATGTCGGCTGCTTCGGCCAAAAGACAATCCAAACACCGAATATAGACAGAATGGCGGCAGAGGGAATGCGCTTTACCGACCACTATGCCGGCAGCACGGTTTGTGCGCCGTCGAGATGTGCGTTGATGACCGGCCAGCATACGGGGCATTGTCTTGTCCGCGGCAATGCGAGGGTGCCGCTGCGGCCTGAGGACATTACCGTTGCCGAGCTGCTTAAGGAGGCCGGCTACGCCACCGGTATCATCGGCAAGTGGGGTCTGGGCGAAGCCGACAGCACAGGCATACCAAACAGGCAGGGCTTCGATTACTGGTTCGGCTATCTCAACCAGAGACACGCCCACAACTACTACCCCAAATATCTGTGGCGCAACGAAGAACAGGTCGAGCTTACAAACGAGGTCAATCACATCATCGGCGGACGTGACTGCTCTCCGGGCGGCGTCGCGACCAAACGTGTTGAGTATTCGCACGATTTGGTTGCCGATGAGGCCTTGGATTTTGTTGAGAAGAACAAAGACAAACCTTTCTTTTTGTATCTGGCTTTTACGATTCCGCATGCCAACAACGAGGCCGGGCAGGAAGGTATGGAAGTGCCCTCGCTCGAACCCTACGCCGACAGGGATTGGCCTGAGCCCCAGAAAGGCCACGCCGCAATGATAACACGGATGGACCGTGACATCGGCAGGCTGATGGCAAAGCTCAAGACACTTGGCCTGGATGAAAATACGTTTGTTTTCTTCTCCAGCGACAACGGCCCGCACAAAGAAGGCGGGGCAGACCCGGATTTCTTTAACAGCTCCGGCCCGCTGCGCGGTTACAAACGTGCCTTATACGAAGGCGGCATTCGCGTCCCAACGATTGCACGCTGGCCGGGCAAAATAAAAGCCGGCTCGATTACCGGCCACATCTCGGCCTTCTGGGATTTCCTCCCGACCTGTTGTGACCTGGCGGGTATAGAGAGTCCCGAAGGCATTGACGGTATCTCTATGCTTCCAACACTTCTGTGCCAGGGCCGGAGCCAGAAAAAGCATGAGTTTCTTTACTGGGAATTCCACGAGCAGGGCAAAAGGCAGGCTGTCCGCATGGGCGACTGGAAGGGCGTCCGCCAGAACGTAGCAAAGAACCCCAACGGCCCGATAGAGCTTTACAACCTGAAGAACGACATCGGTGAACGGCACAACATCGCCGGCTGGTATCATGAAATCGTCACAAAGATTGAAAGATATATGAAGTCCGCGCGGACACCTTCTGAGAACTGGCCGCTACCGGGACAGTAATATCTCGTGGCAGCTTGCTGAAAAAATTTGACCTTTTGACCCTGACCGTAGGGGCAGCGAAGTGAAGAATCTCACTTCGTCATTCGATATTTCTTGTTCGATACCGAAGGTTCGCTTACGGCGAATTCGATATTTCTTAAGGTCATTGCGAGCGAGGCGAAGCCAAGCGCGGCAATCTCGTTTTGAATTTAAATTTTTGTTAATTCGTGCTTGTTTAGGATTTAAGGAAAATATCATGAACCGACGCGACTTTTTCAAAGGCATTCTTCTAAGTGGTTCCCTGTCCTTAGCCGGGCCTGTCCACACAGCCCGCACTCAGGATTCGGAACGCCCGAAGGTGATCGATGCCCACTGCCATGCTGGCAGGGGTATTAACTACGCCAAAAATGACCCGACGAGCGACCCGTGGACTACATACAACGACCCCCAGTGGACCCTGAGTCGGGCCCAGGAGGCGGGAATTACTCAGACAATCATCTTCCCAATCAACAACGCAACCTACCGCAAGGCCAATGAGGAGATTGCCTCTTACGTTCGGCGTTGGCCCGACAAGTTCATTGGTTTCGCCAAGCATGACTCCAGGACCGAAGCAGGCAAAATCCGAGAAATGCTGCGGCGCGAAGTCCATGAGCTTGGTCTCAGAGGGTTAAAACTCCACGGCGTACCAACGAAGGAGATGACCGAATCAGCCGCCGAGTTGAGAATCCCCATCCTCTTCCACCCGCCGAATGTTAGTGACAGCCTTGAGGTGGTTCAGTCTTATCCTGAGGTCTCTTTCATCCTGGCCCATCTCGGAAGCTTCGCCTCACGCAGTTGGACCGAGCATGTTCGTGCCATTGAGGCATCAAAGCGGCTTGCGAACCTTTACCTGGACACCTCCTCCGTGGTCTTCTTCACGTATCTTGAGCGTGCCGCACGCGAGCTCCCGCCGGAAAAGCTCATCTTCGGCTCGGATGGCCCGCTCGTGGACTCAAGGGTCGAGCTTTATAAAATCAGTCTGCTCAGATTACCAAAGGATAAAGAGCGGCTCATTCTCGCCGGCAATATCACCCGCCTCCTCAGTGGGTGATATTGAGAAAGGAACGCGTCTCTTTCTTTGATAGACCGTTGCTCTGTTGAAAACGTGTAAAACTCATCATTCTGCTTGTCCCGTACTAATTCTGCTTTGAATTAGTGCGGGAAACGAAGCGCAGTGGGGTCGTTTAGCCGTCGCCGGCACGGCGACGTTATACGCAATACGCATCACGCAATACGAAAACGTCATTCCTTGTTTACCCCGTGAGATAGCAAAGTTTATCTCACCGGGGGCAATCTCTAAAGCAAGAACGGGGATTGCGCAAGCACGGGTGCGAAGCCCCCTGCCTCGTTTTGCGAGAAACGAGGGGGCAAGCAAAACGGCCGGACTTAACAAGGCGATATGAAAGAAATTTCTAAGGGGGTTGACATATTTAGTCTGGGCCAATATATTATTCCATCTTATTTTCCCATAGAAGTTTACTGGGTGGATGTGTCAAGACAGTGGAAATAAATCCTGTTATTGAGGATTATTTTAGATGTTAAACTTAACTATAAAATAGGAGAATTTTAAGAATGGCAGAAAAAAGAGTGTATTTTTTCGGCGGCGGTAAAGCCGAGGGCAACACAAAGATGAAACAGATTTTGGGAGGTAAAGGTGCAGATTTGGCTGAGATGACCAATCTTGGCGTGCCGGTTCCGCCGGGCTTTACCATTGGTACGAAGGTTTGCAGAGAATATTACAATTCCGGCGGCAAATGGCCGAGCGGACTTGATAAGGAGGTTGATAAAAATCTTGCCAAGCTCGAAAAAGCAATGAACGACAGGCTCGGCGACCCAAACAAACCGCTGCTCGTCAGCGTAAGAAGCGGAGCGGCCGTATCGATGCCTGGGATGATGGACACTGTCCTTAACTTAGGGCTGAACGACGATGTGATTGAAGGCATAATTAAAAAGACCAAGAATCCGCGATTTGCATACGATATTTATCGTCGGTTTATCGATATGTTCGGTAACGTTGTGATGGGATGCGACCATGAGCACTTTGAAGAGGTAATTCACGCAGCCAAGAAAAAAGCTAAAGTCAATCTTGATAACGAGCTAAGTGCGGAGCAGTTAAAAGAGGTTGTCGATAAATACAAGAGCGTTTACAAAAAACATGTCGGCGAATTGTTTCCGCAGGATGGCAAAGTCCAGTTAAAACATTCCATCGATGCCGTGTTCGGTTCGTGGATGACGCCGAGGGCGGTGAGGTATCGTGAGCTCAATAATATTACGGGTCTTCTTGGGACGGCGGTGAACGTTCAGGCAATGGTCTTCGGCAATATGGGTGAGGACTGCGGGACGGGTGTTTGCTTTACGCGTAATCCAAGTACCGGCAAAAAGGAATTCTACGGTGAGTTCCTGATGAACGCACAGGGTGAGGACGTCGTGGCCGGCATCAGGACCCCGATAGAATTGAAGAAATTAAACAAGATTATGCCGAAGGCTTATAAACAGCTTACCGGACTGATGAGCCGGCTGGAGAAGCACTACAAAGATATACAGGATATGGAATTCACCATCCAAAACAAGGTGCTTTATATTCTCCAGACGCGAACGGGCAAGCGGACGGCTGAGGCTGCGGTTAAAATAGCTGTCGATATGGTTCAGGAAAAACTCATTTCCAAAAAAGAAGCGGTCAACCGTGTGACGCCGGAGCAGTTGGATCGCCTGCTGCATCCACACTTTGACCCGAAAGCCAAGCGCAATGTGATAGCAAAGGGGCTTCCGGCATCGCCGGGTGCTGCGGTTGGACAGGTTATATTTACCGCTGATACCGCAGAGGCGTGGAATGAAAAGGGCAAGAAGGTCATCCTTGTTCGGATTGAGACCAGTCCTGAAGATATTGGTGGTATGGACGCGGCGGTGGGCATTTTGACGGCCCGGGGCGGTATGACAAGCCACGCAGCGGTTGTCGCACGCGGTATGGGTAAGTGCTGTGTGGCGGGTGTCGGTGCACTGCATATAAATTATAAGGCGAAGAAACTCACGGTTGGTAAGCTGATGCTTAAAGAAGGAGATTGGATTAGTCTGGACGGCTCGACGGGTGAGGTCATGACGGGACAACTGGCTACGGTAGAGCCGACAATGAGCGGAGACTTCGGTAAGTTTATGAAGATTTGTGACCAGATTCGCAAACTTGGAGTTCGCACAAATGCTGATACGCCGGGCGATGCAAAGCGGGCAAGAGACTTTGGCGCTGAGGGTATCGGGCTTTGCAGGACCGAGCATATGTTCTTCGAGGGCGAGCGGATTTGGCCCGTGCGGCAGATGATTCTGGCCGCCGATGATTATGCTCTTATGCTTGAGAAGATTGGTGCAGCCGAGACCGCTAAAGAGAAAAAGGCTATCAAGAAGGAATATGCCGTCGTCAAAAAGCAGTTTGAAGGGGCGTTGAAGAAGCTGCTGCCTTACCAGCGGAGTGATTTCGAGGGTATATTCAAGGCGATGGCCGGTCTTCCGGTTACGGTTCGATTGCTTGACCCGCCGCTGCATGAGTTTCTGCCGCAGGACAAAGCAAGCCAGGACGAGATGGCCAAGCGGCTTGGAGTCAAGCCGGCTGTTATCAAGGCGAAGGTCGAGCAGCTGCATGAGTTTAACCCAATGCTGGGACATCGCGGGTGCCGGTTGGCGGTAACATATCCTGCGATTTACCGTATGCAGACAAGGGCGATAATCGAGGCGGCTCTGAAGGTCCAAAAGGCCGGTAAGGTTGTTCTGCCTGAGATTATGATTCCATTGGCCGGGGCAGCTTCAGAGCTGAAGCAGGTCAAGGATGAAATTATCGACGAAATCAAGATGGTCTTTAAAGAAAAGAAGGCCAAGATTGCCTATATGATTGGGACGATGATTGAGGTGCCCAGGGCGGCGCTAACTGCCGATGAAATAGCTAAAGAGGCGCAGTTCTTCAGTTTCGGGACGAATGACCTGACGCAGATGACGATGGGCTTTTCGCGGGATGACGCAGGGAAGTTCTTAGGGGAATATGTCGGAAAGAATATCTATACGGCGGACCCGTTCCAGATACTCGACCAGGACGGCGTTGGGAAATTAGTGGAGATGGGGACAAAGCTCGGCAGAAAGACCAGAAAGAAATTAAAGGTCGGTATCTGCGGCGAGCACGGCGGTGAGCCGAACAGTATTGACTTCTGCCATCGGGTCGGGATGAATTATGTCTCGTGTTCGCCGTTTAGGGTGCCGATTGCGCGGCTGGCGGCGGCGCAGGCGGCGGTGAGATAACAGAGGACAGACGACGGAGGACAGACAACGGAAGGTGGATTAGTTAATTGGTTAATGGGTTAATTATTTAATTGGGGAGAGCCGCCGAATCGCTTATGGCGGACAGCGGTTAACCGGGAAATGGGCTTCAGATTCCTGTGGGGTCTGAAGCCCATCCTAATTTGACTGGAGGCGGAAGAAAGAAGAAAGAGGACGGACGACAGAAGACGCAAGCCGGAGCATGCAGCGGTTGATATTTTTGGCCGGTTTGGCGATGGGTTTTTTGAGCTATCTACAGTCACGCTGCAAAGATATTCACCAGCGAATAAATGATCATCTTCGATATTCAAGACAGCCAAACCTGCCTCAAAAATGGGTCATCGCGAGTCTATCGGACTTGACACCAGCAGTTCTCCTCACTATAATTGCCCTTTGAAGTCTAAGATAACAAAAGACTTACGATGTTATTTGTAAATCGAGGGTAACGGGATAGACGGATACAGCAGTTCTAAAATCGTCCACCCAACCGTGTTATATGAGCCGAGAAATAATCGCCATCCTGGACTTTGGCAGCCAGTACGGTCAACTGATAGCACGCAGGGTTCGCGAACAGAATGTATATTCCCAAATTTGCCGGGCGGATATAACAGCAGAGGCATTATCACGACTGGGTGTCAAGGGGTTGATATTGTCCGGCGGGCCCGCAAGTGTCTATGATAAAAATGCACCAAAATGTGATGAGAAAATCTTTGAATTGGGCGTGCCTATTTTGGGCATCTGCTACGGAATGCAGTTAGGCTGTCAGATTTTAGGTGCAAAAATTGTTGCCGCACAAAGACGTGAGTACGGGCGAACAACTTTGTCCATTCTTGATAAGAGCGACTTGTTTGCGAATCTGCCGGATTCAATCACGGCCTGGGCCAGCCACGGCGACCAGCTCGCCCCCGCAAGTATCAAGCGGGGGGATGATTTCGTCAAATTAGCAACTACCGATACCTGCCCATTTGCTGCAGTAAAGCACAAAAAAGGAAAATTTTTCGGTGTTCAGTTCCACCCTGAGGTTTCACATACCCCCAAAGGAACGCGGATTTTGAAAAACTTCCTGTACGATATCTGCGGCTGCAGGGGCGACTGGAAAATGAGTGATTTTGTCAGTGAGACTGTAGAAGCGGTTCGCTGTCAGGCTGGCGAGGCCAAAGTGATATGCGGGCTGAGCGGCGGCGTTGATTCGTCCGTTGTGGCTTCGTTGGTTCATAAGGCGATAGGCGACCAGCTTGTCTGTATTTTCGTTGATAACGGATTGCTGCGAAAGAACGAACGCGAAAATGTCGTATCGACCTTCCGGAATCATTTTCATATGGATTTGCGGGTTGTTGATTGGTCCCGGCAGTTTTTGGAAGGTTTGGCCGGTGTGACCGACCCCCAGCAAAAACGAAAGATTATCGGCTCTGAGTTTATCAAGGCTTTTGAATCGCAGGCTCTGAAGATTCCGAATGCCAGGTTTCTGGCCCAGGGAACGCTGTATCCTGATGTTATCGAATCAGGGTCGAAGGATGGTAATTCCGCTGCAAATATAAAGCTGCATCACAATGTAGGAGGGCTGCCGGCCGAGATGGACTTTGAGCTGATTGAGCCGTTGCGGGATTTGTTTAAGGATGAGGTGCGGGTCGTCGGCGAATATCTCGGACTGCCGGAGGATATCGTTTGGCGCCATCCTTTCCCCGGACCAGGTCTGGCCGTCAGGGTAGTTGGAGAGGTTACACCCAAACGGCTGGAAATTCTCCGGGCCGCTGATGAAATCTTAATAGACGAAATAAAATCGGCGAGATTGTACAGAAAGATATCACAGGCCCTAGCCGTGCTGATACCTGTTTTAACGGTCGGGGTAATGGGTGACGAACGAAGCTATGAGAACGTCATTGCTATTCGTGCTATTGAGACCGCTGATTTTATGACCGCTGATTTTTCGCAAATCCCTTACGAGGTGCTGGGCATCATATCCAGCAGGATTATAAATGAGGTCAGGGGTGTCAATCGGGTCGTTTATGATATATCCAGCAAGCCGCCGGCAACAATTGAATGGGAATAGTAGTCTGTCAAGCTTGAATTTGCCTATCGCGCCGTGTCCGCGACACGGCGGGTAAGTTGTTATTCCCACTCTTCCAAGCTATCAAATCAATTTTGACAGACTAATAGGGGTTTTTGAGTTCTTTCGAACTTGTACTGCATCAGCATTAGCTATCAGGGCAAATGGCAAAATATATTTTGAAAAGGTCAGTCGAATATTTCGATGTTGTGCGTTAGAATCCTACACCTTATAAGAACACTTCTGGAACACCGATACATACCTGCGGTCTTAGCTGTTGTCACTGTTGTAATTATGCTTCCTGCTCTAAAAGCGGGTTTTATACAGGATGACTTATTCCATCGGGCAAAACTTCTTGGACCTTCCGAGCTTCCTGAGCGGTTCTACGATATGCGGCTGAGCCCTCCTGATTCCGGCACTCTGCGGGGGGTGCTTCGTGACATGTACGCTATTGTTCCAACAGAGCGTGATTATAATGTATTCAAGGATTATGGTCTATTACCCTGGTGGACGGCTGAGGATTTTCGCGGAACGAATTGGCGGCCGCTGACCGCCTTTACACACTGGCTCGATTACCAACTGTTTCCAAACTCACCGGCACTTATGCACGCGCACAGTCTTATCTGGTTTGCAGCAGTGATTTTTCTGGTCTCCATTCTATATCGGAAACTGCTGGGACCTGTGTGGATAGCGGGCCTGGCGGCGTTGCTTTATATGGTCGATGATAGCAATTATTTCCCTGCAATGTGGATAGCGAACAGAAATTTAATACTATCGTTGTTTTTCTCTATATTAACTTTGCTGATGTACCATCGCTGGCGGCAGCAAAAGTCCTTATGTGCCGCCATTGCTGTTCCATTTTTTTTATTATTGTCTTTGTTGTCCACGGAGGCGGGTATCGCCACTTTTGCCTATCTATTTGCTTATGCCCTTATCATCGACCGTGGAAGTTTGCGGCGGCGGGCCTTGAGTTTAGCTCCGAGTTTTATCGTGATAGTCATCTGGCGGATTATCTACAATGCACTGGATTACGGCGCCCGGGGCAGCGGTTTCATTATCGACCCCGGAAGCGAGCCTTTGCGTTATGCCTGGGCGGTGGTCAAGCGGGCGCCGGTTCTTCTTTCCGGCCAGTGGGGCTGCTTGCCTGCGGAGATGTTCAACCTTTTCTCTGATTATGCGAAGAGATGGAATTTACTCGCGGCTGCGGCATTTCTGCTATTAGTCCTGATTGTATTTTTACCACTGCTGCGTAAGAACCGCGTGGCATTGTTCTGGTTTACAGGGATGATGCTTTGCATTCTTCCAATTTGCGCGACCAGCCCGATGAATCGCAATCTGCTCTTTGCCGCCATAGGAGCTTTCGGATTAACCGCACAGTTTATTGGTGGATTATTTATCAAGGAAAGCTGGGTTCCCAGATCCCAGCTTTGGCGCGTCCCCGCGTGGATACTTTGTCTAACATTGATACTCATACATTTGCTCTTAGCTATGGCGGGAAGAATCACGGCGCCAAGGACCTGGTCCTTTGCTTTCGATACTTTTTATTCGACTGTTGATGTCGGCTCGCAGCCTGATATTGAGAATAAAACCGTGGTAGTGGTCAATGCACCCCATCCGTTTCTGTTTTTGGGCCTGCCTGTTCTTAGGGCCCATGAGAACAAACCTTTTCCGCAAAGGACGCGCATCTTAGCCCCCGGGTTTGTGCCGTTGGAAATTACCCGCACCGGAGAAAAAACGCTGCTGGTTAAGGCTCAGGCCGGCAACATTCTATCAACCGAGACTTCTCGGGAGGATTTTAGGCCAAACTTTGTTTATATCTATGATGAATCTAGGAATCTTTTTCGACCCGAAGACCTGCAGTTTCGGGCAGGTGAGCGGGTCGAGCTAATCAGGATGTCGGTTGAAGTTATAGATGTCGATAGAGCCGGTCAACCCGTGGAGGTTCAATTTCGTTTTGCTGTTTCTTTAGACGACCCATCTCTGAGCTGGTTGCAATGGGATTGGAAAAAGAGCGGTTTTGGTTCATATTCTCAGTTCGAAGTGCCGGCAGTCGGAGAAAGGGCCTACATAGAAGGGCCGTTTTGAGGACTTTCATCTATTCTATGAAGTACGTGATGAATACTCTGTTTCAACGTTGAATAGTCTAATCGTTTTGTTCAAAAAGCTCAGGCTGTTCGGAGTTGCGTTTCTTTTTATGGCATTTAAGGCCTAAATGCTCGCAGGCCTGTTTAGTAACTTCTCTGCCACGTTTGGTTCGACGCAAAAAACCGATTTGCAAAAGATACGGCTCGACGACGTCCTCCAGCGTGTCCCTTTCTTCGCCGAGTGTAGCAGCAATCGCCTCGATACCGGCTGGCCCGCCGTCATAGACATTAGCCAGTGCGCGCAAAACCGCCCTGTCTAACTCATCCAGGCCCAACGTGTCAATCTGCTCCATCTTCAGGGCGTTTTCGACAATGCCCGTACTTAGCACTCCTGAGCCTTTTACCTGAGCGTAGTCACGGACTCGTTTAAGGAGCCGGTTCGCTACTCGCGGCGTCCCACGGGACCGGTTAGCAATCAATTCCAGCGTTCCGTCCTCACACTGCAAGCTTAGCAGCTCCGCCGACCTGTCCAGAATCTCTGTCAGTTCGGCGCTGTTGTAAAAATCCAGATGATAGAGCATCCCGAATCGGCTGCGAAGCGGAGCACTGAGCAGCCCCGCACGTGTCGTCGCACCAATCAACGTGAAACACTTCAGCGGAAAATTTATCGTCTTTGCATGCAGACCGCTATCGACGGTAAAATCAACCCTGAAATCTTCCATCGCCGGATAGATAAACTCTTCGACCGGCGTGCTGAGCCGATGAACCTCATCAATAAAAAGTACATCGCCGGTGTTGATATTGCTCAAAAGACCCATAACATCACCGGCCTTTGTCAAGGCCGGCCCGGATGAGCAGCGTATCCTTGCCCCCATCTCGTTCGCCACGACGTGAGCGAGCGTTGTTTTGCCAAGTCCCGGCGGGCCGTAAAATAAAATGTGCTCCAACGGCTCAGACCTTTGTTTGGCCGCTGCTATCGCAATTGCCACTTTTTCTCTGACGTTGCGTTGGCCGATACATTCGGCTAAGAACTTTGGCCGAAGTGAAATGTTGAAACTCTCTTCCGCCTCGTTCAAAAACTGCCCGCTTATGATTCTGCCTATCGCCATAATATAAATACTAAAAATTTGAATATCGAATTTCGAAATTCGAAGCAATCTCAAAATTCAAATTTCAAATGTTCAAAATATTCAATTTCGAATTCTGGTCATTTGGTCATTCGGATTTGTTTCGGATTTCGTCATTCGAATTTCGTATTTCCTTTTTCAGACTTCTACTCCCTGCTTCAATCTATACACTAAGGGCACAAGTGCCTCAGCCGAATTTATATCGGGATGTTTCCGACAGGCCAATTCGACCAGCTCCATCGCTTCGTTTCTTTTTTCACCCCAGGCGATAAGAATCTCCAAGGCCTCGATCTGGAACGGTCTAAAACCGGCCTCTGTTGGCCTGGCCAGTTCAGCCCCAACTGCGAAAGTTTGTAATTTACCCTTTAGCTCAGCGATAATTTGCTGAGCCATCCTTCTGCCTATTAACGGCAGTGACATCAGTGTCTTGTCATCGGCGTTCTCTATTGCCGCCGCGATGGTAGCTATCGGGATGCTCAACGACCGCAGTCCTTTTTTTATGCCCATTCCTTTGACGCTGATATATTTTGTGAAAAAGTCCCTCTCGCCCGCATTTAAGAAACCGACCATTCTCGGTATCAGGTTTCCGCCGCCTGGAGCACCCTCATAGTATTCCATAGTGCAGAGAGATATATCCGAGCCGACCTCGCCGGACAGAGCATTTACGCAATAGCTTGGTAGCATTACTTCATAGCCGACCGCTCCTACCTGCACCAGGCAGCAGTCGCTATCGAGCTTTATGAGTTTTCCTTCAATACTGGCTATCATTATTCAAATGATTATCGGATAAAGATACTGTTTATCGAATTTGCACAGCACAGCGCCGCAGCTATGGCATCGGCTACATCGTTCGGCTCCGGTATCTGCGGAAGGGACAAAATCGTTTGAATAGTTTTTTGCACTTGTTCCTTGGATGCCCTGCCGTTACCGGTAATTGATTTTTTTATACGTGTCGCGCTGAAGCTTCTGACCTCAATCTCCGCCTGGGCACACCTCTGCAGTATAACACCTCTTGCGTGTCCCATCAATATCGCTGTTCTCGGATGGGCGTAGTGTGAGTACAATTCTTCCACTGCTACAACGTCGGGCTTGAAACTTTTTAGAAGCGACTGGGTATCTTCAGCTATCCTATTCAGTTTTTCCTCTATAGCTGAGCCGGTCCCTGTGCGAATAACACCGGCTTCAATTAGCGTCTCCTTATCCCCACCTGCCTCCAAACAGGCATATCCGCAGACCTGCAAACCCGGGTCGATACCGAGTATCCTCATTTCATTCTCCAGGTAGTCATATCCGGCTTATCTTCCAGCAAAATACCCATTTCATCCAGTTTGGCACGAATCTCATCGCCCTTGGCAAAATCTCTGTTCTTGCGAGCTTCGTTTCGCTGCTCAATCAAAACATTAACGAGCTTGTCCATCAGCTCATCATCAGCCGGGCCGGTTTGTAGATACTCCTCTTTTACAATACCAAGACAATCGCCGCCCAGCCGGTCAAATAGAACATTGATTATGTTAAGGGTTCCCTGGGTTGTACGGCTGTCCTCAAGCAGTTTCTGCGCCAGCCGAACAAGTTCAAACATAACTGAAAGCGCAACAGAGGTATTCAAGTCATCATTCATTGCCGCTTCGAATTTTTCCCTCATCTGTTTTAGCTGCTCTGCTATATTCTCGTCGATGGAGCCTTCCTTCGCTATGTTCAATCTTTTTCGTACTGCTTTGACTGTCTCGGTTATTTTTCCGTAGCCGCTCTGCGCCGCGAACAGGGCCGCATCTGAAAAATCCAGCGGGCTTCGGTAATGGCTGTTCAAAATCAACTGCCTTATGGCCAATGGGTCATAGAATCTGGTCAGTCTCTCGTGTGTACCTGAAAAGGCCTGTTTCAATGTAATAAAATTATTCAGACTCTTGCCCATTTTTTGACTATCGACGGTCACCATATTATTGTGCAGCCAGTATCGAACGAACTGCACGCCGTTGGCCGCCTCCGACTGGGCAATTTCACACTCGTGATGGGGGAATTGATTTTCCAGTCCACCGCCGTGTATGTCGATTGTCTTGCCCAGATATTTTGTACTCATTACCGAGCATTCGAGATGCCAGCCCGGATAACCCATCCCCCACGGACTGGGCCATTGCATAATATGGTTCGGCTCAGCTTTCTTCCAGAGCGCAAAATCGACCGGGTTCTTTTTGTCCGGCGAAACCTCCACCCGGGCACCGGCTAACATCTCTTCGATATTTCTGCCGGAGAGTTTCCCGTAGTCCTTGAACTTGGACACATCGAAATACACCGAGCCGTTGGCTGTATAAGCATAGCCTTTTTTCAGAAGTGTCGTTACCATCCCTATCTGTTCGAGTATATGACCACTGGCTCGCGGACTTATATCGGGTCGAACACAGTTCAACTTGTCCATGTCCTCGAAGTAGCTGCGAGTGTAGTATTCCGCGAGCGCCATTGGATGCATTTTCTCTTTTTTTGCTGCGGCTGCAATCTTATCCTCACCTTCGTCCGCATCGTCGGTTAGATGACCTACGTCTGTTATATTCTGCACGTAGGTAACATCGTAATCCAAATACCGAAGATACCTGACCAGCACATCAAAGCTCACATAACTTTTCGCATGCCCAAGATGTTCGTGCCCGTATACGGTCGGCCCACAGACATATATACCAACTTTGCCTTCCTTCAATGGCTTGAATTCCTCTTTCCTTCTCGTCAGGCTGTTATAAAGATTCAAAGTCATATGCAAATACCATCAATAACCTCTTAATTAGTTCCTGTTACGGAAAGTAAAAACCGACGGTGTCACCCCTGCGAAAGCAGGGGGTCCAGAGCCGAAAAACTGGATTCCCGCTTGCGCGGGAATGACATAAAGAATAGGTCAGTTTGAATCAATAATCAATTATCATTTATATTGTTCTTCTTCTTTTCTTTCTCAAAAGCGCTGTCGCCGTAGCAGCCATTGCCTCACCGGCCCCGATATCACCGAGCCCCTCGTTAGTTTTCGCCTTGACGTTCACCGCTGTAAAATCAATCCCCAAAAGCCCTGCGATACACCTTTTCATTTGCCCTTTGACCGGCTCAAGCCTTGGCGCTTCTGCGTGTATAATCAAATCAATATTGACCACTTCCCATTTTTTTTCTTCGAGTCGTTCCTTTACAATAAACAAAAGCTCCTTGCTGTCCGCGTCCTTCCATCGCGGGTCGGTATCGGGAAACAATGTCCCGATATCGCCCATCCCGCTTGCACCGAGCAGAGCATCGATGACAGCGTGCAGGCCCACATCGCCGTCGCTGTGGCCGGCCAGCCCTGCCGGGTACGACAAATAAATCCCACCGAGCATCAGCTTCCTGCCCTCAACCAGCCGGTGGATATCGGTGCCTATCCCGCTTCGATATTCGCTCTTAGGTTCCTCAATCACAACATCCCCTTCGTGCTTGGGACATCCGTCCCGAGAATGCTGACAGCCGTACCAAGTGCCTTACCCAGTCCCTTGAAAATCGCCTCAGCTATATGATGGCTGTTTGTCCCGTATGGCACGTTTATATGCAGATTAAACTTGCCGTTGTTCGCAAAACTCCGCAGCATCTCCTCCAGACACTCGACGTCGAAATCGCCGATTTTATCTGTTCGGTACTCAACATTATATACACAGTTTGCCCTGCCCGACAAATCAACAGATACATTCGCTAAAGCATCCTCCATTGGCACGGAACTATGGCCGTATCTGGCAATCCCTTTTTTATCACCAAGAGCTTTTAATAAGCATTCACCGAGGCATATCGCTATATCTTCGACCGTATGGTGGGCATCGACATCCAGATCACCCTTAGCTTTTACCACAAGGTCGATTTTGCTGTGCTTGCTCAGGTGTGTGAGCATATGGTCCAAAAAGCCGATGCCGCTGTCAATCTCGTATTTGCCGACACCGTCCAGATTAAGCTCGATCGTGACGTCGGTTTCTTTTGTCTGCCTGTGAGCTTCAGCGGTTCTCTCTTCCATAAGAACGTCCTTTTTTATGTCATTCCCGCGAAACCTGTCCTGAGCAAGGCCTGCCCTGAGCGAAGCCGAATGGGTCGAAGGGGCGGGAATCCAGCTTCTTCTTTAATTTGTATCTAATTTGCCTGGTTTTTTTGTCTTGAGTCTTTGGTCTTACTCCGACAGAATTTCTTTCAAAGCCGAAATAAGTTTATCGTTTTGTTCGCTTGTGCCGACGGTTATTCGCAACTTATCGTCAAGCCCGGGCAGGTTAAAATATCTGACATAAATCCTGCGCTGAACCAGTTTATCATAAATCTTGCTTGCCTTACAGTTTTTGCTCTTAGCGAGAACAAAGTTAGCGCAGCTTTCCGGCACTTCAAATCCTAAATCACGCAGTTGTGCGACCAATAAGCCACGGTCCTTCTTTACTTTTTCGGTTGTTTCGCTGAAATACTTTTGGTCTTTTATGGCAGCGGTGGCCACGGCGACGGCCACGGCGTCAACATTGTAGGAGTCTTTGACCTTTATCAGGCCCTCTATCAAGTCAGGCTGGGCGATTGCGTATCCAAATCGCATCCCCGCTAAACTATACCCTTTGCTCATCGACCGAAGTATAATCACATTATCAAATTCTTTGACCAGCCCCGTGTAATTGGCCTCGGCAAAGTCCACATAGGCCTCATCAATCAGTAATATTCCCGAGAGTTCATCTGCCAACGAAGCCAGCTCGTCGATACTTATGAAGCTGCCGTTCGGTGCGTTCGGATTACAGACAATAGTCAATGCCGCATTAGTGCTCACCAATTTCGCCGGCAGATTGAATTCAGCGTCGAAAGGAACTTCAATTGCCCTGCAATTTTGCAATTTGGCCAATACCGGATAAAGTGAGTATGTCGGAACCGGATATGCAACAGGCCGATTTTCGTCACAAAAAGCGCGAAAAGCGATAGTCATCAGTTCGTCTCCCCCGTTGCAGCACATAATATTCTCGGGATGCACGCCATTAACTTCCGCCGCCGCCTGCCGAAATTCATTTCCAATTGGGTCGGGATATCGGCGAAGCTGTTCTGCATTAATTTCGGCCAGTACCTTCATTACCTCCGGCGAGGGTGGATAGGGATTTTCATTGGTGTTGAGCTTTATAACGTCTGTTTCTTTCGGCTGAAAACCCGGCTCATAACCTTTGATTTTTTCAATATTTTTGCAAAAATAACCCATTATCGGCTCCAATAATGTCGTTGCGAGTCCTGCCGGGAAAGCGGTGTCAATCTCATACGTTAGACGTTAGATTGCTTCGTCGCGGAGTTTACCCTGAGCATCGCCGAAGGGCTCCTCGCAATGACGGAGGGGAACCATTACACCATATTCTATTTTCCCACATTATACGGGTATTTGGCTCGAAGCGAAAGAGGGATTTTGCGAATCTTCTTTTGCCCAATTCGAGAAGACGCTCTATTTGGCTAACTCAGGAAAGGCCCTGCTTAAGATTTATTTCATTAAGTCTTGGCCATAGCCCACAGCGATTAGCAATTTGAATAGACAGGCCCGGTCGGGCATTGGCCTCCAGTATCAACGGGCCATCTTCGGCATCCAGAAGTACATCCACCCCCACATATTGCAGACCGATGGCACAGCTAAGCTGCGTTGCTATTTTTAGCACATCTTTCCACATCGGTATCGTTACTCCGCTGAGAGAAGCCCCCGCATCGGGGTGAACATCAAACACACGGTCGCGCCAGACCCCGCCGTAAGTTATTCCTGTTTCAAGGTCTATACCAACACCCGCAGCTCCCTGATGCAGGTTGGCCCTTCCCTTCGAGGCCTTTGTGGGCAACCGGAGCATACTCATAATGGGAGTCGTTTTGTAGATCACTACACGGATGTCCGGGGTGCCGGCGACCGTAAGCCCTTTGAACGCGGGGTGAGGTTCGATGAGTTTCTCTATCATTGCCTGGTCGGGATGTCCGCTGAGCGAGTAAAGCCCGGATAGTATAGTCGAGATGTGGTATCTTATCTGTTCCAGAGAGAATAATTCTCCTTTGGTGTTTTTAAACCCTTTACCGCTTCGATGGGCTATGACCAGAACGCCTCGGCCCCCCGCCCCACGTGTTGGTTTGATAACGAAGCTCGATAGGCCGAATAGAAGGTCTATGCTTCTTTTTATATCCCCGAAGCGCTGGATTAATGCATAGGTCCGGGGGGCCGGTATATGCCGTGATTCGCATAACTTTTTCGTTAGAGCTTTGTTGTCGACCAGCGCGTAATTGGCACGGGGATTCAACGGAAATATGAGATTGGTGTTACGAGAGTTTATGCCCATAATTCCGTTTTGCCTGAGCTCTGAAGGCCATGACCAAAGAGGGAGTTTGCCTGGGTGAACCATCCGGGCCTCTCAATTAAAGGGAATTTGCGTTATGTCACGAAACCGCCAAATTTCACTGAGCCGGTACCCTGAATAACGTCCTATCAGTAAAAGGATTGCTACGTTAAATAACTGTACCTCGGGAAACATCAAAGCCAGCCTGCCGATCAACTCCACTTTCATAACGAGAAAGCAACATACCGACACAAAAATAGTGGCGGCAAATATTTTTAAGGCGTTCGGCAGACCATCTTCTTCCGCTATGATGTTGAATCGTTCAATCATCATTGTCAATATCACAATTGGCAATAATACGGCACTGGCACTTGGAGTCAAGTTCAGGTAGTCTAAAACCGATACCGCCAAAACCATGCACAACACCGCCAGGGTAAGAACTATGCTAAGTCGAGCTACCATTAGAAGCTGCAGTTTGTTCAGGAGTAATCGTGCCGATATGCCTACACTCAGGACGATAAAGAACACCAAAGTGCCGGTGCGCCAGTCGGCATGGATGAAGCTCAACGCAATCAGGCCTGGTGTGAAGGTGCCAAAGGCCTGTATGCCGATGATATTTCGGAAGATTGTTGTGATAAGTGCCGCTACGGGCAAAAGAAGTATAAGGGACACTATTTCCTGCATGCTCGGGGGCAATCTTATCAAATCGACAATGTTCCATAATTGATTCTCCTGTGAAGAAACGAAAGAAGTAGAGGACAGCAGTCGCCTGATAGAATACCTGGACTGATAGCTAATAGTATCGGGACCTCTGACGATGTCGATGCCGTTGCGACTTATAGGCAGAAAGGTAATTGGCAGTTGGGCGGAATAACCGTTTTCAGGATCGTAAGAAAGCCATTTTTTTTGGGAAAATGCTTCAACCCAATAGTGCATCTGCGCTTCTTGAGTATTTTCAAGAATGAATCCGGCAACCACACGTGCGGGTATTTTGTATGCCCGGCACAAGGCTACCATTGCCCGTGCGCGGCCCAGGGTGTTTCCAATACCGTGTTCGAGAGTGTTCATAGCGTCTGAGAATGTGTCTTTTTCATCTTTGATGATATTTTCCGCGCAATAATCGAAGATGCGAGTTAATAGTTCGGTTTTGGTCATTTGCTGATCGGCGAGCTGATTCATAATATTTGAAAGCCCTGGGCCGGCTATTTGAATACCTTTTTCGGCTCGCAGATAGTAAGCCCTGTCATTAGCCGATATTTTTTCTTCGACGGCGAGTAACTTTGATTGCTGGTCGGGTTTCAGTTGTATATCAAAGTGTGCAAAAAAGTGGCCTTTTTGATTACCGGCCATTGATACAACCGATGTTTCTCGTCCCTGGGTTCTCTTGTTTCGCAGCAAATCCACCCAAATCCCCTGATGTGAAAAAGTCTCCCGTGAGATACGACTATATGGCGTACTGTCCGGAAGAGCGATATGGATTTTACCCCCTTTTGTGGAGGATAAACTTATATCGTATGTCAAACGCCAGGCCCTGCTACCTTGAGACCCAGGGGATTTCCACGTATATTTTATCCGTAGCCATGCACACATAGCTCCAATGGCTGTAAGTATTACGGCGGTCAGTATTGCTGCACGATTACGGTTAATCATTTACATTCCAGAGACTTTTTGGAACGGCGTTCCAGCCGTCATTTTTCGCTTTATAAACCGGAGCGTAAAAACTTGCTCTTTCTCCTCTTTTTCAGGAAAATATACTATGTAGAGGAATCGTTTGAAAGAATCAACAAAAAATGTAGCTCTAATGGTCGTGTCATCAGATTTTTTCAGGCCGGCATATTGGGTGGGCTCAAAATCCCTCGGCATCGGAATTCTGAAGAAGTATATCGGCGCTACCCTGCGAATTTCCTTACCTTTGAGCCTTTTCAAAATGCCTGCAGCTTCGCTGCCGGGAAACATGCGGAGGAAGTACTTTTCGGTTCTTGAGGTCGGTAAACGCCTGCCCGGTATTTTGACGGAAATCTTGTCCGGCTCGACAAATCTTCCCGAGACCGGCTTTAACCTCTGACTTTTCTGCAGGCCGGTATACAGCCGCAGCTCCGGGTCGCCCCACAGATGGAAACTATATGCCACCCTCTCGGCTTTGGCATATTGTGTATGCCCGCGTGCTTTTTTGAGAGCGCCGACGCACAGCAGGTAGTTTTTGGCGTCACGCATGGCCTCTCCTACGGTGTCGCTTCTGTATAACAGCCCGTCGCAAAACGCCTTGATAAATGCGCTTCCGGAGGCACTGTGAATATTTGTCTTGCTGCCGACTATACCTACGGCACCGGTGGTTAATATATCCAGAACCGTGTCGTCCAGCGAGTGACAGCTTTGGATTAAAATCAAGGGCATTCCTTCCAGCTCGCAAGGGTCTGTAACTTGCGAAGATTCGTCAGGCTGGTCATGAACATCCGCTTCGAACGTCTCGTAATCTGAATCCACCCGCCCGTCCGGTTCCTGTGAATTTATTTCGACACTATTTGAGTTATCCTCACCATTCGAATAGTCATCGTCGTCATCTGTATGGTTTTCTGGGAAATCCGAGGTATCGTTGTACTCTTCATATCGACCGTTACCATATTCATAGCTGTAAGGATCCTCTTCATCTCCATAGTAAGAGCGGTCTTCAAACAGTGAAAAGTCGGATATATGACCTTCGAATATTATTAATTGAGAGTCGCCGACAAGATTCCGTATAAGCGGGCTATTGCAGGATACATTATAAAACTCATTTGTTTGAATTCCCAGGTTTTTGAACTCGCTGGCGGTGGCCCGACTGATGGTCTCACAAAGCGGTAATGTACCGTAATTGGCGCTCGGATTGGCTATCATAAGGACATTCGGCTGTTCCTGACCGAGAATATGATTCCGGGCGACGCCATAGGCTATAAGTGTTGACGCGGCCCACAACTGTCTCAGTGGAATCCGGCCGACTCCCATCTCTGCAAGCTGATCCTGCGAAAGCTGAGGGCAAAGTTCCGTCGTTATTTCATAGGTGTCTGGCTCATTTCCTGTCGTTGTTGTGATAAGACCGACGGCTTCATAGTCACCTAATATGGTTATTGTTCGGGGCCTGAGCGAGTATCTCCTGATCACAGACTCGAGCTTTGACTCGGCTACCAAGGGGTCGGAAGAGTAACATGGCACCAGAGCCGCTCTGTGGATGAGGCTAAGGTAAGGCGCCAGCCAGGATACGGATTTCCCGTCGGCGGACTCCTCAGGAACGCGAAAGAGAACAATGTTTTGTATATTCCGAGCGTTAAGTTTTTCAATTAATCGCTTTTGGGCCTCTTCGACGCCGATAAATTCGGTTTTCTGCGCCGGAAAACTAATCCCGGAATCGGCTGTTACGGTTTTCGTGGTTACGTATATGATGCGACCGACTCCCAGGGAGCTCAGCTTTCGCGAGAGAGCACGTGGCTGTTCTCTGCCGGTTGTTACGATAAGCGGTGAGTACGAATGTGAAGCCAGGGCGGAACCCAGGATAACCGCTTCCGGGTCATCTCCGGATGCGAGGACCACAGAATCAGCTTTTTGCCAGTAGTGACCGGCAAGAAGCAAGCTCGTTTCAGCGGGTTCGGGTTTTGCCGGGATATTATATGTCGGCAGATTGCCCAGTGTTTGGTCGAGAGTAAAAGTACGGTCCGATGACAGTATAGTGCAGAAGCCTGAGACGCGAGCCAATTGCTCGAGCAATTGTGTCTGTCGCGGATTTTCTTCAGATTCCCATTTCAAAAGTATCGGCGTTTTATTTTGCCGGCGTATTTTTGCGGCTGCCGGGGCCGCGACGGCTATCAGCCATTCATCATCTTCGTTCACGACTATCAGGGCCATGGGTTTGTTCTGCTTTGCTATGGCCGGTATAAGGAGTGTCGGTTTTTGTATTTGCTCTGAATTTTGGTTAACCGACCGAGGGTGTGCGTTTGCAGTTTTAGTCGGCCCGGGATGAGAATCGGGAAAGATACCGGTTAAAATATTACTTTCCAACCGGCAGCATGCAAGAAGCGGGCCGAATTTCTTATCTGCGTTATGAGCAAATTGCCTGTTTAAGGATTGACCGGATAGAATTTTGACGGTGACGCATGTTAATAAAATCAACATCACCAGAGCTAATAAACGTTTTTGCAGTGCATTTTTGAACATGTGAATCCTCACGAAAGCGGATTCGAAAGTGTGAGACACTATTTATGGCAGTAATCTATAAGGCGTGCAATTTCGCTGCGGAGGTCCTTGCGGTGCACAATCATATCTACAAAGCCATGCTCCAACATAAACTCAGCCGTCTGAAATCCTTCAGGCAGCTCCACCTTTATTGTTTCAGCAATCGTGCGTGGCCCGGCAAAACCGATAAGCGCCCCCGGCTCAGCTATTAAACAATCGCCCAACATTGCAAAGCTCGCCGTAACCCCGCCGGTCGTCGGGTCGGTCAAGACGCAGATATAAAGTCCGCCGACCTCGTCAAATTTCGCTAACGCAGCGGAAGTCTTGGCCATCTGCCCTAATGAGACTACGCCCTCGTGCATCCTTGCTCCGCCTGAGCAGCAAACCGCTACCAAAGGCAGTTTTTCGGCCATCGCCATATCAACCGCCGCACAGAGTTTCTCACCGACTACAAAACCCATAGAGCCCATCAGAAAATTCGGCTCCATCGCAGCTAAGATAACGCCTCTGCCTTTGATAAAGGCCTTGCCGATTAACATAGCCTCTTTTGCACCGGACTTTTTCGCGTCGGCTTTGATTCGCTGCTTATAAGTGGTTTCCCTGAACTTAAAGCCCAGCGGGTCTTCAGTTGTCAAATCGCCGAGAATCTCCTGAAAAGAATCTTCATCGACCAGATACTTAATTCGAGTCGCCGCCTCAATGCGAAAGTGATGATTGCATTCCGGACAAACGTTGAAGTTCTTTTCAACGGTGCTTTTATAGAGCATGTGCTCACAGCCCGGACATCGCACCCACAGCCCTTCGGGCATATCTCTACGCGGCTTCAACGAGAAACCGTTCCACTTGGATTTCACTTCTTTGCCCATAGCAACCTGTATTTAGTCCTGCACCCTTCGAAGTGCATAAAGTGGCAGCGAAGCTGTCATTCTGAGCGAAGCGAATCCCGATGTATCGGGATTTTTCGTTGGCCAGATCCCTTCGGCAAGCTCAGGGCAGGCTCTTCGGCTGCGCCTCAGGATGACACATAAGTGTCACTTTAGTTCACCTTAGACACTTTGGCTCACTTTAGGCACTTGACAACCAAGGAGGGATTTTACCAGAAATAAACAGAAATGGCTACAAAAATTACTTAGCTGCTTCTCGAATGGCGTTTATCGCAGCAATACGGTCGGTTTTTGCAAATATTGCGTTGCCCGCAACAAGGGTATCAGCACCATAGGAAACCACTATTGGTGTGGTTTGAGGGTCTATCCCGCCATCGACTTCGATGCGTATATCAGGACCGACAATTTCTCTTACTTGTGCGATTTTTTTCGCCGCCTCCGGCATAAATTCCTGTCCCCCAAAACCCGGCCGCACCGTCATCACCAGAACCATATCGCAAAGCGGCGCAATACCCTCTATTGCTTCAACCGAAGTCTCCGGATTCAGGCATATCCCGGCACTGCACCCCAGCTTGTGTAATTTGTCGATAAGTCTCTGGGGCTCATCAGCTACTTCAATATGGAACGTTATATGGTCGGCGCCGGCCTCGACAAAACGCTCGGCGTATTTACCCGGCTCAGCTATCATTAAATGGGCATCGAAAACAAGACTGCTGCACTTGCGAAGCTTGGCAATCACCGGCGGCCCAATTGTAATATTCGGAACGAAGTGGCCGTCCATCACATCAAGGTGCACCATACTCACACCAGCCGAGGCAACCATCGCTATCTCGTCAGCTAACCAGGCAAAGTCTGCGCTCAGTATCGACGGCACAACCTCAATTGTCCCTGCTTTGGGCAGCTTCATTGCTATCAACTATCTGCTATTGATTATTATTAACCGCAACGAATTACTGTTGTTCGCGTATCGACCTTGAGCTTGCGGTAAAGATAAAATCCTATACTAATCGTTCAGCAACCTATCCAGTTCATTCCATATCCTCATATCCTCGGCCTGGTCGGACAGCTTCCGGGCCCAGGTTTTAAGATATTCTGTGTCGAGCTTGCCTTCATGCCGCTGGACAACTCTCTCGGCGTCTAATAAATCCTGTTTGCGCCCGGGAATAATCTTAAATATGATTAAATCCTCGGGAGTAGGGAAAAACGCTTTTATTCCATATAGCTTTATTGTCTTTCTTCTGTTAAATGCCTGTCTTTCCAAATCGGTTGAGGCAATAATGAAGTCAATATGAAAATCTCCATAGTTTATCTGAAAGGTCCCTGTTTGCTCTACTGTCCTGAGGCACTTTTGGGGGCTAACCTTAAATCCTGCTTTTTTCGCCTTATCTAAAAAATCAGGAACATCCTCCTGGTCAAGTATTATATCTACATCTACATCTCCTGTAATCCTCGGTTCGCCTAAGGTTCCGGCAGCAATACCCCCAATTATCAGATATTTGTATTTGCTCCTGTTTAGAAAGGTAACAACCTTTTTATAGACTTGTTCTAACAGAACTTTCATGTTTTTTGTCCAGGCTGTTTTTTAAGCAAACAGGGTTATCTTTGGAGAAATTGCCACGCCATTCCCAGATTAGCTCTGAGGAAATCAGATTTTCCTCGAGTTGCAGTGCCTTCTTCCAGGACAGATTCTTAAGCCACTGCTTTTTCCGTTGCTCCGCCTTTTCAAACCTTTTCTTGTTCAGTAAACCTTTGTTATCTTTCAATGTTTTCGTGTCCTTAAAATCATCAGACTTATAGGTATTACTGCTGCCATAGCATCAATTATATCGTCTGCATTCGTTCGTGTCCAATTCCGTGTCAGTCGGTGTTCTTCTCATCGAGGATTTCAAGGCACTTGAATTTTTTACCTTCGAGAAATTCAAGTGAGGCACCCCCGCCGGTGGATATATGGCTCACTCTGTCTTCCAGACCGAGTTTTTTCACCGCCGCCGCACTGTCACCGCCGCCGATTATGCTGCGTGCTCCCTTGTCTGTGGCCTCGGCAACTGCCAAAGCTATGGCTTTAGTTCCTTCATCGAAGGGGGGGATTTCAAAAACGCCCATCGGCCCATTCCAAACGATGGTCTTGGCATCGGCGATTTTTTGTGAAAACGTCTGTATAGCAATAGGTCCTATGTCTACTGCCTGATAACCCGGGTCAATGTCACCCACAGCTATTCGGTGTGGTGCCCCCGCCTTCAGCTGACGGACTACATTGTGATCCACGGGCAAGACTACTTCACAGTCTGCCTCGGTCGCCTGGTTCAGTAGTGTTTGCCCCTTGTCAATGAAGTCGTTCTCGCATAGGCTTTGGCCGATGCTCTTGCCTCTTCCTTTGAGGAATGTATATGCCATAGCCCCACCGATAATGATGCGGTCGACCTTATTAATCAGATTCTCAATCACACCTATCTTGTCAGAAACCTTCGCTCCGCCTAATATCGCAACGAACGGTCTTTCAGGATTATCAAGAGTTTCGCCCAGGAACTTCAGCTCCTTTTCGATAAGGAAACCTATGACTCGCGGCTTGCCTTCCATAAGTGCCGGCACCGTGTACATCGAAGCGTTGTCTCTGTGCGCCGTACCGAAAGCATCGTCAACGTAAATGTCCGCCAAATCTGCAAGCTGCTGTGCAAAGTCGTCTTTGGCCTGCCGTAGTTGCGCATCTTCCTTTGCCGCTTTGTCCTTTATCGTTTCTTCCTTGTGAAAACGCAGGTTCTCAAGCAGCATACAATCGCCGCTCGCCAGCGTCTCAGCCTTTGCCTTTGTCTCGGGGCCGATACAATCATGGGCAAAGATAACCTCTTGCCCCAAAAGCTCCGAGAGTCTTTTGGCTGCAGGCGCCAGAGACAGCTTCTCGTCTCTTTGTCCCTTAGGTCTGCCGAGGTGGCTCATAAGAATCAGCGTACCGCCGCCATCCAATATTTTCTTTATTGTAGGCAGTGCCTTAACGATTCGGTCATCGCTGGTGATATTGCAGTCCTCGTCCAGCGGCACATTAAAATCGCACCGCATCAGGACCTTCTTACCCTTGACATCGATATCTGCAACAGTCTTCTTAACCATTTTCTTTACCCAATTTTTTCTGAAAATCGAAATCCGAAGCACTAAATGGTGAATGGCTAATTAGTTCTTGTTGTGGAAACAGTATTTGTCATTCCCGCGAATGCGTGAATCCAGCTTTTTCGCTCTGGACACCTGCTTTCGCAGGGGTGACATAGTCAGTTTTTGTTTTCATCAACAGATACTAATTATTGAGTGGTGAGTAAAGTATTGCAAATTAACCAATTAACTACTCACCAATTAACAATATTGTTTCGAATTTCGAAATTCGAATTTCGGATTTATGTTTACACTACATCTTTGCCATTCTTTCCATAATCTCGACGCTGCGGTTCGAGTAACCCCACTCGTTGTCATACCAGCTAACGACCTTAACTGTCTTACCGATGACCATTGTGCACAGAGAATCGAATATGCTCGAAGCAGGATTCTTTACAATGTCGCTGCTGACTATCGGCTCATCGCAATAAACCAGGATACCCTTCAAAGGCCCTTTGGCTGCCTTTTTCATTGCCGCGTTTACATTGTCGACCGTAACGTCCTTTGTGACATTAACCACAAGGTCAACGATACTACCGACCGGAATAGGTACCCGAAGCGCGAAGCCGTCAAGCTTGCCGTCAAGCTCGGGAATGACCTGTCCGATGGCCTTTGCAGCACCCGTCGTCGTGGGGATAATGTTTGCCGCCGCCGCACGCGCACGACGCAGGTCGCTATGTATCATGTCAGCCACCCGCTGGTCGTTGGTGTAAGCGTGAATAGTAGTCATAAGTCCCTGCTCGATCCCGAACGTATCATTAAGGACCTTGGCCAGAGGTGCAAGACAATTGGTCGTGCAGCTTGCATTCGAGACACAATTGACCTTTTTGGTCAGCTTTTTGTCATTAACTCCCAGGACAATCGTCGCCTCGATATTATCTTTTGCCGGAACACTGAGCATGACCTTACTGGCTCCGGCCTTGATATGGTCTGCATAACCGCCCTTCGGCGATTCGGCCTTGCGAAAGATACCCGTCGATTCCAAAACAACCTTCACGCCCATATCCTTCCAGGGCAGTTCCGCAGGATTCCTGACGGCTAAAACCTTGATGGCTTTGCCGTTGATGACTAATGCGTCTTTTTTTGCCTCGACCGTCCCGCCCCATTTGCCCATAACGGTGTCATACTTAAACAGATGGGCAAGGCTCTTGGCGTCCGAGAGGTCGTTGATAGCAACCAGGTCCAAATCGCCGTCTTTTTCCATAATAATTCTTGCCACGGCCCTGCCGATTCGACCAAACCCATTAATTGCCACCTTTGTTGCCATTTGTGTTTCTCCTTATTTTCAATACTAAAAACGGTCTTTTTACTGATTTAATCCCCCGCCAATTACCGCTTCGGGGTAAACGAGAGAGCTACTTTATGTATTACCTCCCCCATTGTCAAGGATTTATTCCAAATCAGGCGATATGCTGCTCCGGAAATTTGCCTCTGTTTTTTTTGCCACGAGGTATTAGCGGTTCTTTCTATTCTTCCTTTTCTTTGAGCTAATAGCATCAGGAGCTTGTCGCCCTCTCTTGGCTTTACTGAGCTGGGGAGCCATTTGATTCTTCCAGGCCTGATATGTCTGCTGGAGGTGCTTAACGATTTCCGGGTTTTGTTTCACAAGGTTGTTTTTTTCACCTATATCCTCTTGAAGGTCATATAGTTCCTGGGAACCTTTCTTAAAAAGCAGTTTCCATTTTCCTTCCCGAACTGCCCACTGGTCGGCCCCATCGTACCAGAAAAGAGTTTTGTGCAGTCCGCCAGAGGCGGATTTCGTTTGGCCGAGAAGAACCGGCAGCATATCTTTTCCGTCGTATACTCGGTCGCTGGGAAGTTTGACGCCGACGGCAGCGCAGATGGTCGGCAGGATGTCCAGTGAAATGACAGGCTCATCGCAAACTGTTCCTTTCGGTAATTTCCCCGGCCAGCGAACAATAAACGGCACGTGGATTCCGCCTTCATAAACAGTTTGCTTGTAGTCTCTCAGAACGCCGTTATTGGCGAAATTTCTTCTGGCGCCTCCGTTGTCGGAGAAAAATATAAGCAGAGTATTGTTGTCGGCGCCGGTTCGTTTGAGAGCGTCCAGCACTTTTCCAATCGCCTCATCCATACTCGTGAGCATTGCTAAGTAGATGTCCCTGTTCTCATCCCCCGTATTGAAACGCTTTATGTACTTCTCGAGCGCCTGCAGGGGCCAGTGCACGGCGTTAAAAGGCAGATAAAGGAAAAAAGGCCGTTTTTGGTGCCGTTCAATAAATGACACAGCTTCACGAGCTAAGTTATCTGTCAGGTAGCCGGTATCGTTTATCGGTTTGTCGTTACGATAAATAGAGTTATATTCATTTGTTATCTGGAGTTTGAAATAATCATGCGCTCCATGTCCTAAGAATCCGTAGAATTCGTCGAAGCCCCGCTTCAAGGGATGATATTCCGGCTCAATGCCCACGTGCCATTTACCGATGACCGCGGTGGCATAGCCCTGTTTTTTTAGCAGGTCGGCGACAGTAATTTCGCTGAGAGGCAATCCGACCCTGGAATCCGGGCCTGAGTAGAAGCCAAACCGCTGCTGGTACCTGCCGGTTAAGAGTCCTGCCCGAGTCGGTGCACAGACATAAGCGCTCGCATAACCGTTTGTCAATCGCACGCCTTCGGCGGCCAGCCGGTCTATATTGGGTGTGCTGACCTCTTTCGGATGGTCATAACAGCTAAGGTCCGCATAGCCCTGGTCGTCGGATACGATGAGCACAATGTTAGGGCCGCTGGTGCCATTCCCCCGACTTCGCTCGGGACGGGTTTGATTTCCCGGCGCAGACCAGACTTTCCCGCCAAGGCATATCCCAGACGCCGCCAACACCGACGAACGTAAAAAGTCTCTTCGGGTCATACCTGATAATTCTACCTGATTCCTTTGGATAAAACAATTGTGCATACTCATATAAAGATTATCCTTGACGGGAAAGAGGCTAATTTGGTATAAATAAAATTATTGAGGCTGGAACAGCGTAGGTAAGTACTTACTGGTTCCAGTCCCCTGAGGTGTGGGTTCTTTGTTCTTTTTCGACAGAGGAGGAGTTATTATGTAAGGCACGGAGTTTCAGCGAAAGCATCGTGTTTCACAGTTCAATTAACAACCTGTATTTTTTAAGGAGGACTATTATGTGTAAAAAATTGATTTATCTGGTTTCTTTTGTTCTGGCGGCAGGTCTGGTTGGCGGCGTGGCAAGTGCAGACCCGCTCCATCAGGAACCCGGTCCGGACGGAATTGTATCGGTGGAAGCTGAACACTTTGATGACAATGTTGAACAAAGTGGTGCTAAATGGGAGCTGGTCGGGCCAACGGATGGCTTTACCGGCACCGCCGGTATGCAGGTCTTGGGTCCCTCCTTTTACGACCCCGGCTACGCCGCCACGAGTCCACGATTGGAATATGAGATTAACTTTGTCAAGACCGGCACGCACTATGTGTGGATTCTGGCCTGGGCTGCTGGCGGAGGCGATGACTCCTGCCATGTTGGTCTGGACGGCGAGGAACAACCCCTTTCTAGCAATTGGTCCGGCGGGGGCAACAATTGGTCCAACGGCAGGTATCCAGAGACGGGGCGGGCGCAGTTCGAGGTAACCTCGACCGGCATCCACGTCCTGAACATCTGGGTGCGTGAGGACGGACTTATTGCCGACAAGATCGTTTTGACTACCAACCCCGACTACACACCGACAGGTGAAGGCCCCCCTGAAAGCCATCGCGGTCCCGTCTTGAATGCTTTTAATCCCTCCCCGGCTGAAGGTGAGCTATATTTGGATACCTGGGCCAGTCTTGCCTGGTCAGCGGGTGCGACTGCGGCCTCGCACGATGTGTACTTCAGCGACAATTTTGACGATGTGAACGACGGCACCGCAGATGCCTTCCAGGGCAACCAGCCCTCGACGTTTCTTGTAGTCGGCTTTCCGGGATTCGCTTTTCCGGACGGTCTTGTTCCGGGTACGACCTACTACTGGCGGGTCGATGAAATTGAAGCTGACGGCACTACAATACACAAGGGCATTGTATGGAACTTTTGGATTCCACCCAAGAAGGCCTATGACCCTGACCCGGCTGATGGAGCCCCATTCATAGACCAGGATGCGGTCCTTAGCTGGACAGCAGGTTTCAATGCGAAGCTGCACCATGTGTATTTCGGTGATAATTTTGATGATGTGAACAGCGCCGTTGTGGGTATTCCTCAGGGAACTACAACCTATACTCCCGGCCCACTCGAATACAACAATCTTTACTATTGGCGGGTTGATGAGTTCGACGGCGTCGCCACGTACAAAGGCGATGTCTGGAGCTTTAAGACCGCAAAGGCCGGCGGAGGTTTGCGAGGTGATTACTACAGAGGTATGGATTTACGGAATCTCGTGCTGACGCGATTAGACCCTCGAATCAACTTCAACTGGGGTGACCCCGGCTCACCGGACGCATCGGTCGGCGATGATAACTTCTCGGCAAGATGGAGCGGTGAGGTTGAGGCGGCGTTTACTGAGACCTATACCTTCTACACCAATAGCGACGATGGTGTGCGTTTATGGGTTGATGGTCAAGAGCTTGTTGACGACTGGGAAGACCAATCAGCCACCGAGAACTTTGGTACGATTGACCTTGTCGCCGGAAATGTGTACACCCTTTTGATGGAGTACTATGAGAATAGCGGTGGTGCAGTAGCAGAGCTGCTGTGGTCAAGTCCGTCCACGCCGAAGCAGCTTATTCCGCAGGCTGCATTGTCGCCGCCTGTAAAGGCCGGCAGCCCGAAGCCACCCAATGGAGCTGCAGATGTGAAAATGATGCCTATTCTTAGATGGAACGCGGGAGATTATGCTGCTTCACATGAGGTGTACTTTGGCACTGATGAAGAAGCCGTAAGGAATGCCGATACAAGCTCACTTGAGTACAAAGGGGCCAAAGACCTTGGTTCCGAAAGCTACGAACCCGCAAAACTTGCCTGGTACACCACTTACTACTGGCGCATCGACGAAGTCAATAACGTCAACCCCGGCAGTCCGTGGACAGGCAGCCTCTGGAGCTTTACGACAGGTGATTTCCTTGTCGTGGACGACTTTGAGGACTACGACATTGGCAACAATGAGATATGGTGGGCATGGAAAGATGGATTTGGCTATGCCTCGCATCCCACTTTACCACCCTATGCCGGTAATGGAACCGGCTCTATGGTTGGCGATGAAACCACGAATTCTTACACTGAAGAAACTATCGTTCATGGAGGCAGGCAGGCAATGCCGTACTTCTACGACAACAACATGCAGGGCAAGTCCAAGTATTCAGAAGTAGAGCTGACATTGGACAAAATGCGTAACTGGACCGAGGAAGGCGTTACACAATTAGTGCTGTGGTTCCATGGCGATGCGGCTAATACTCCTGAGCAGATGTATGTGAAGGTTAACGGCTCGAAGGTGGTATATGACGGTGATGTGACTGACATAACACGGCCACAGTGGAAACAGTGGACCATCGACCTAACTTCGTTTGGCGTGAACCTGCAGAACGTCACGAGTTTTAGTATTGGCTTTGGCAACGATACGAATCCGACACCCGGTGGTTCAGGTATGGTTCTCTTTGATGACATTCGGCTGTATAGACAGGCCCCTGATGTTGTGGTTTCTTCGGAAGAGATTTGGTTCGAAGCAGAATCAGCAGACATCATTGGAACGAGCTGGCGGCTTTATGATAATCCGACCTCATCGGGCGGACGGCATATTGGCTCAGAAAACGGCGACGGCAGCGACGGTGACACTGCGCCCGGAGCTGAATGGGTCGCCACTTACAATTTTAATGCTGCCGGTGGAGTTTACAAAATCCTTATTCGGGCGATCGCCCCAAGCGGAGGTGATGACTCATTCTGGGTTCGTATCCCCACTGCTACGAGTCAGACGCATGAAGACCCTGACCAGCCCGGCACCGGCTGGGTGAGGTTTAATGGGATAGACGCCCCGGACGAATGGAACTGGGATGAGGTTCACAGTAACGACCACGACAACGCTGTTGTGAATTGGACGCTGCCCGCCGGGCCGAACACGCTTGAAATCGCTAAGCGTGAAGACGGTACCTTGCTTGACACTATCGTGATTTCTAAGATTGACTAAACAACTTTGTAGGACGTTTTTTGTGAAGTCCGCTTTCAAAAGGCTTCACAATAACAGGTGATAGAGTTATAGATTTGCACCAAATCGGGGTCTGTACTGATTGATTCGGTATAGGCCCCTCTTTTGTTGATTATCCACGCCTTCTCCCCGATCGGAGTCGCCTGCGCTTCAAAGCTTCAGCGACGGGGCGTCGTGAATATACTTTGCGGGGATGACAAAAAACGCTTGCATTGTATGCCGTCTTCGCGCAGACTTTTATTGTAAAGTTGCGCACGGAGGCTTAACAATGAGTGACAGGTGTTTTTTCTTTGCCGGCGGGGGGACAGGGGGACACATATACCCGGCTGTCGCTGTGGCAGAGCAGATTGTCAAAATCCAGCCGACATCGAAAATCCATTTTTTCTGCAGCACCCGCAGTATTGATGAACAAATCTTAGGGCAAACCGGTTTCGAATATACCCGCCTTCCGGCCAAATGTTTTTCCATTCGGCCCGGCAAACTAATCAGTTTTTGCAGCTCGTTTTTGACCAGCTACAAGATTGCAAAAGATGTAATTGCTAAGAGTGAAAACGCGGTGGTGATAGGAGTCGGCGGGTTTGTATCCGGGCCGGTCTGCCTGGCGGCGCATAAACGTAAAGTTCCCATCGGGCTCTTGAATGTTGATATTTTGCCCGGGCGCGCAAATAAGATAATAGCTCGCTGGGCGGATGAGATTTTCGTGCAGTTCCAGGAAACATCACAGTACTTTGCGGACAGATGCGCGAAGGTCAATGTTGTCGGCTGTCCGCTGCGAAGCGGCTTTGGCAATCCGGAGCCAAATAAAGCGATAGAACAGTTAGGTCTTGATAAAGAAAAAAATACTTTGCTTATAACCGGTGCATCAAGCGGCTCAGAGAACATTAACAGAGCGGTATGTTCACTATTAGGAAAGTTGGACGCTTTTGCAGATAACTGGCAGATAGTTCATCTGACGGGAGTCAGTAATTACGAAAAAGTTAAAAGCGAGTATGGCGAGGCCAAAATCGGGCATAAGGTTTTAGGGTATTTTGATGATATGGCAAATCTATTGGCTGCTGCGGATTTGGTCATCGGCAGAAGTGGTGCGGTCAGCGTGGCTGAATTCGCAGCGGCTGGGACGCCAAGTATTTGTATGCCCTATCCTTATCACAGGGACAGGCATCAGTACCTTAATGCGGGCATGCTGGTTGAGGCCGGAGCGGCGGTTATAGTTGATGACCTGCCGGATAAAAAAGACAGGGCGGAATGGCTGTGGGAAGAGCTAAAAGAGCTGATGAAAAATCAAAAGAAACGCCAAACAATGGAAAGGAGCTGCGAAGCAATTGCAAAGAAGGATGCCAGCTTAAAAATTGCAGAGAAGCTAATTAAAATCGGCAGATAGTCCAGCACTAATCCCGCACCGATTGAGCTTAGGCTCACGACTAATTGATGCAGGATTGGTGCTGGATGCCTGATTTTTTCAAAAATCGCTTGACAGAAAGGAGCTAAACTGATAAAAGTATGATTTTAGCCATAAGTGAGGATGGGCTAAGATATTGATGCGAATGCTCTTAAGAAAATGTTGAAGAGCAGAATCGTTTCGTTGGTAGAGTTTACACAGAAAGAGAGAACGATGAACACATCCAATAACACACGCCGTGATTTTCTTAAAAAGTCAATGTATTTTGGCGTCTCATTGACGGCAGCCGGGCCGTTGGGTAAAGTGTTGGCGGCGAGTCCAGCCGGGCCCGGTTCCAAAATGAAGTTTGGGCTGGTTACCTATCTCTGGGGTAGGGACTGGGACCTGACGACGCTGATAGCCAACTGCGAAAAGACAGGAGTCCTTGGAATTGAATTGCGGACCGAGCACGCACATAAGGTCGAATCGAACCTCAGCGCCCAAGAACGCCGGGAGGTGAAGAAACGCTTCGCCGACAGCCCGGTGACACTCGTCGGCCTTGGTACCAACTTTGCCTTCCATCATACCGACCCTGCGAGGCTCCACAGAGACATTAAGGGAGCAAAGGAGTACGTCAGGCTCTCAAGCGATGTAGGCGGCACCGGCGTCAAGGTCAAGCCGAATGACCTGCCAAAGGATGTACCCCAAGAGAAAACCGTTGAGCAGATAGGTAAAGCACTGAATGAGTTAGGTCGATTTGCCGCCGACTACGGCCAGAAGATTCGGCTGGAGGTTCACGGGAGCTGCTCGCCGTTACCAATTATTAAAGCGATTATGGACGTGGCTGACCATCCCAATGTCGGTGTCTGCTGGAATTGTAATTCGCAGGACCTCGAAGGACAGGGACTGGAGTATAACTTCAACCTGGTCAAGGATAGGTTTAGCGATACCGTCCACGTGCGCGAGCTGAACATCGGCAGCTATCCTTACCAGGAGCTGATGAACCTGTTTGTGGCGATGGATTATGCCGGCTGGATACTTCTCGAAGCCCGCACAAAACCAGAGGACCGTGTCAAGGCACTGGCCGAACAGCGCGAGGTCTTTGAGGAAATGGTCGCCAAGGCGCAGAGGTCAGGGACAGGGCAAAAAGTTACTTCCGGTGTTAAGATTACAAAGCAAGAGAAAACGCTGCGGGTGGATATCAATGGCAAACTTTTTACGGAATACTGTTTTAAGGATGTTCCGCGTCCTTATTTCTACCCGGTGATCGGGCCGACGGGCGAGCCGATTATTCGTCACTGGCCGATGAAGGAAGGCAAGGATGAAGCGCAGGACCACGTGCATCATCGCAGCCTGTGGTTTACGCACGGAGAGATAAACGGGCACGATTTCTGGGGCGAGGGCGGCAAGAGCGGCAAGATTGTTCACGATAAATTCCTCAAGGTCACTTACGGCCGCGACATGGGTGTTATTCAGGCAAATAATAAATACGTGGCACGCGATGGCCAGGTTATCTGCACGGATACCCGAACGCACAGATTCTATCCGCCTGTGACGGGGCCGGATGGTCAAATAATGGACTTCGAGATTACCATCCATGCCTCAGAAGGCAAGGTGGTAATGGGTGATACCAAGGAAGGCTCGATGGCCATTCGATTAGCGCCGACTATGAGACTCAAAGGCAAAGTCGGAAAGGGACATATCCTCAACAGTGAAGGTCAACACGATGGAGAGACCTGGGGCAAGCGTGCGGCCTGGTGCGATTACTATGGGCCGGTGAAAGACCAAATCGTGGGCGTTGCCATTTTCGACCATCCGCAGAATCCGAAACATCCGACGTGGTGGCACGTTCGTGATTACGGACTGTTCGCCGCCAATCCGTTCGGAGTGCATGACTTCGAGAAAAAGCCTGAAGGGACAGGAGATATTACGATACCAGCAGGTGAAAACTTGACTTTTAAATATCGGTTTTATTTCCATAAAGGCGATACGAACCAGGCGAAGGTGGCTGAGTATTACCGCGAATACGCCGAAGGAAAATAAGCAAAATATATTGGACAGTAAACCTTTATAAGAAATATTAGGAGAAGCATTATGAGCAAGTTAACTCGTAGAGATTTTATGAAAAGTACGATAGCCGCCGGGGCGACAATGGCGATGTTGAGCCCTAATTCACGCGTCCTCGGTGCGAATAACGACCTGCGGTTTGCGGTGGTCGGCACCGGAGGACAAGGCGGCGGTCACATCGGGTATTTCAATGAGAAGGAGGGCGTCCGCGTGGTGGCGCTCTGCGATGCAGACAGGGAGCATGTGGAAAAGAGGGCAAGCGCATTCGAGAAGAAATACGGACAGAAGGTCAAGACATACATTGACGTTCGTGAGTTGCTGGAAGACAATAGCATTGACGCTATTACCTCTGCGACGCCCAACCACTGGCATTCGCTTATAACGATATGGGCGTGCCAGGCGGGCAAGGACGTCTATATCGAAAAGCCCGTCTCCCATAACATCTGGGAAGGCCGCAAGATGGTCGAGGCCGCCCGTAAGTACAATCGCATTGTACAGACCGGGACACAGAAGCGCTCTTCCGAGGCCCATAAAGCCGCCTATGAATGGATTCGCGAGGGGAACCTCGGCCCAGTAAAGTGGGTTCGCTCTCTATGCTACAAGGCCCGTTTCGAAGGCACCAATGGGATTGTTAACGGGACCAATGGCCCGAATCCGGTACCGGAGAGTGTGGACTATAATCTGTGGTGCGGACCGGCCGAGATGGAACCGCTGCGACGAGAGGAGCTGCACTACAAATGGCACTGGGTCTGGAACACGGGCAACGGAGACCTCGGCAACCAGGGAATCCACGAGATGGACCTTGGCCGCTGGGCGCTGGGCGATCCTAAGCTGGCGCCGCGCGTGATGAGCTTCGGCGGCAGATTCAGAGTCAACGATGCTGGCGAAACGGCCAATACCCAAATCGTATTTTTCGACTATAAGCCCGCTCCTCTGATCTTTGAGGTCCGCGGCCTGCCCCGCAAAATGGGCGACAAGTCGATGGACGGCTGGCGCCGCACCGGCACCAACATCGGCGTCGTCGTGCAGTGTGAAAATGGCTATTGGACCGCGGGCGACGGCGGCGGCTGGGTCTGGGACAACAACGACAAGCGAACCGACAAGCAAATCTCCGGTGGCGGTGGTGGCGGCCATCATCAGAATTTCATCGATGCCGTCCGCAGCCATAAGGTCAGCGACCTTAACGCCGATATCGAAAAGGGCCACCTCTCAAGCGCGCTATGTCACATGGGCAACATCTCTTACCGCCTGGGCAAAAAGATGTCGGTTAGCGAAGCCAGGAGCTGCATCGACAATGAGTACGTCATGGATTCGTTCGAGAGGATGATCGAGCATCTCAAGGTCAACGAGGTGGACCTGGAGAAAGAGCCGATCACGATAGGCCCGATGCTGACGATGGATCCGAGGAAAGAGAAATTCGTCGGCGAAATGAGTGACATGGCGAACATGTATGTCAAGCGTAATTACCGCGAACCGTTTGTTGTACCGGATAGGATTTAATGAAGTTTGCTCTTTGCAATGAGATGTTCGAAGGCCGGCCGATGGCCGAGGTTTGCTCTACCGCAAGCCGATTAGGGTATGACGGGATTGAGATAGCGCCCTTTACCCTGTCGGCGTCGGCGGAAGATATTAGCGCAGAGCAGCGGAAAGAGGTTCGGCAGGTTATTGCTGATAACGGTCTCCAGACCGTGGGCTTACACTGGCTCTTTGCCGGGCCCACCGGTCTGCATATGACCACTACTGATAATAAAATCTGGGGCAGGACAAGGGATTACTTGTCCTGCCTCCTTGATTTATGCAGCGACCTTGGCGGTAAAGTATTAGTGCTCGGCTCGCCGAAGCAGCGGAGTATCGTTGAAGGGCAAACCAAAGAAGGTGCCTGGAAAAGAGCTGTGGAATTGCTCAGCAGCGTTCTGGATAAAGCAAGTCAGTCCGGCCTTAACATCTGCCTTGAGCCGCTGTCGCCCAGGGAGACGGATTTTATTAACACGGTCGCCGAAGGTATGCAGATGGTTCGCCAAATCAATCATCCGAACCTGAAGATTCATCTCGATGTCAAGGCGATGTGCTCGGAACCGACGCCGGTGCCTGATATTATCCGCTCGGTCCGGGCTGAGGACATCGGTCATTTTCACGTTAACGACCCCAACCTTTACGGCCCCGGTATGGGAGATGTGGACTACGGTCCCATTGCGGAGGCGATAAAAGATGTCGGTTGGGACAAGTGGCTCAGCGTTGAGGTATTCAAATACGACCCGGACCCAGAGACTATCGCCCATAAGAGCATCGAATATCTGCGGTCTTATTTTTAGTGGGGCTAACCGAGGACGCGCCAGGCCGCTGGCGTCAGCTCCGGGACGTGCCAATCGCTCTTGCAGCGATGACACTTAGCCATATCCGGCCTTCTCATTTTGCCGCAATTTTGACAGGTTACTAAAGTTATCTTCGGCCGGGTCAATCTATAAGTAATATATGCGGTCAAACCAAAGGCAAGCGTCCCCAGTAGCCAAATTCGCCTGGAGTTACGAGACAAACCAATTACTACAGCATCCCTAACGACAAGCCAACCAAGAAAACCTGCAAACAGAAACGCAGGGAGCATAATCAACAGGACAATCAAAAACGTAAAAAAGCTGCTTCCCTGACGGTCTCTTAGCAAAGCTACAAAGGAATTGGGCATAAAGAACAACGCCCTATGCGTTGAGCCTGCCTCAAAGCTATAGGCGGTGAAGAAAGATGCCAACGTCAAAACCGGAGGATGAAAGCTCTCCAACAGGTATTTCGTGATGGTCATTTCAGGACCCCAAGGGACATCAAATAGAACAGACTTCGCAGATGGAATGTGCGGAGTCTGTCGCCCTGTCCCCGGGAAGCGTGCCTCATAGGGTAACGCTCTCGTTTGGGCAGTCCTGACTTCCTTACCCTCCTTGTCGAAGACGGCGAGAGTCATCGAAGTGCCCTGACGAGAGAGGCTCCCAGCTATCATTCCTATATACATATACTCTCGTCGGGCTCCCGTCGCGATAATCTCGACATCATAGGCCAGAAGATCTTTCGGTTTTCGTGAGCCCATACCAAAAAGCGTCCGAGGCCGGGGCAAAGTACCAGCATATCCGACGAGTCCTAACTTTTTTGTATCGAGCAAATCAATACGTCCCGACTCATCCAGCACCGGCAAATAGTCGACCATCTGGCGCACTACTTGCTCCAACCGGCCGTAAGGGCGAGTGAAATATACCGAACAGGCTTCTGACCAATGGACATCAATGATATCCATCGGCCGACGCGTAAGATCGTTTAGAACAGGACCCTTTCGAATTGTCTGATTTTTAAGGTCAAGTGCAAAAAAGGTTCTATATTTTTTATCGTAAACAATCCCTTTGGCAATGACTAGAGAATGAAACCGTCCGAGATTTGTGTCTGGAGTGGTCGACATACCTTCGGGACCAATGTAGAGTATATGCCTGCTGTCACTGCTGTCACGCTCAACAAGTAGTCCTTTTCCTTTGTCAAAATAGGGATCCCAAGAAGTCCCGAAGTGACCTAAGCGGATACGCTGGCCACCCGGTTCTCTGGATTGGAGATAATCAATGATGCCCAATGTCTCCAAAATGTAATGGACTTCACGACGGCGACTCGGAAAGGCAAACCTCTCAATCTCAGCATTAGCAATTAATTGGGAATGGGAGTTTGGATCAATATTATACGCAAAGAGTGGTAGGCCAGAAGGGCTAATCTTGATACCCCACACTGCTCTCTGCATATTTGCCACAAATGCGACGTCGCATAAGTAACGCCCCAAATAAAAGGGGATAGCAAGCAAAACCAGAACCATGAATCCCGTGGCGATGACTTTTATAGGGCAATATACTGAGGCTCTCATTAAGCTTAACAACGAAGCGACAATTAACGGTAAAGCTATTACAATGAGCGGCCATCCGAAGCCTTTGACAATAATCAGCGAAACAAGGACCACTACTAACGGCAAGCCACAAATAGCACCTGTAAATGTTTGGGTTATATGACTTACACTCAGGCCGAGACAGTAACAAGAGAATGCGATTAGTAACATCCCTATAAACAAGTCGAAAAGTCCACCTGGTAAAAGCGAGTCGGGCCACAGCAGTAGGTTCGAGAGTATACCGCCCGTAATCGCCAATGCCAAAAGAGAAAGAACAGTCAAGATAAGCAGCATACCGGCGATAACACGCACAAATAGAATCTGGCTCCGCTTAACAGGTAAGGCCAACAAAAATACCGAAATCCTATTCGTACGGTCAATGTACGTCTGCGCCACCCCAGAAGCAAAGAAGCCAATACCAACGATAGCAGGTAGAGATATAAGAAGAGCGATCATGTGAAACAGCAGGTCTTCCGGGTAGATGAAAGCGAGGCAAGCGAGCATAAAAACTATAATCCCTGAGGCAACTAAAGCAGAGACGAAGAATGGTGCATCGTCAACAATTTGTCTTTTGATGAGGATGGATAACGCACCCACGGTTCATCCTTTTCTACAAAGTACTACTTGTCGACAACTCTCCAGGCCGGTGGTACCAGTTCCGGGACGAGCCAATCGCTTTTGCAGCGATGGCACTTAGGCATATCCGGCCTTCTCATTTTGCCGCAATTCGGACAGGTTACCAGAGTTATCTTCGGCCGAGTAAGTCTATAAGTAATATAGGCGGTCAGACCAAAGGCAAGCGTTCCAATTATCCAGTAAGCTCTTGCATTTTCCGAAAGCCCAACAACAACAGCATCTTTGCTGACCCGCCAGGCAAGCCATATTGATAATATTATTGACGGCAATATCAACCCCAGGGCTGACATGAATCTCTCTGCAAAATTTTCAAGATGTTCTCTGCCCTTCATTGCCACGAACGAATTGGGCAGGAAAAACAGGGCCCTGTGCGCGGCATCAGCCTCGAAGGCCGACGCTGTGAAATAAGAGGCAACAGAGAGAATCGGCGGATGAAGGTTCTCCGCCAGATATTTGCCTATGGTAAGCGCGGGCGACCAGGGGGCCCCAAAGAATACCGCCTTGCTGGAACGAACATATCTGGAACGAACAGATGGAATACGTAGCCCTTCTTGTTTTGGAAGCTTGGTATGGTCATATTCAATCATTTTTCCTTTTTCATCAAAGACAGCTAATGCCATAGCGGTCCCATCACGAGAAAGGCTCGCTGCAAACATCCCTAAGTATTTTCTCTCAACTCTGGCCGGTGAGCGCTTAAAAATATAAGATAAGTCGCCAAAAGTCATCCGGACCTCTTCCGGATTCTCAAAAAAGTATTTCGTTAAAAACAGCGGCATAACTTCGTAGTCTAACAAGTCTCGCGGCCTTACTATACTTTTCGAGCCAAAGTACGTCTCCGGGGCCGGCAACCGGCCCGCGACTCCGGGAAATTCCGGCGTCCTTTTGACAAATTCGAGGGTTTCCTTCTCGAGCAGGTCAATCCGGCCGGTCTCGTCAAGGACAAGCAAATACGGACCGGCATCGCAATGATAACCGGTCGGTATGATTGGTTTGAGTTCGGTCTGCGAATTACCTGTTTTGTTTGGATCCTCGTCAGGGACTTTAATTTGAGGAGGACTCCAGTTCAAGTGGCTCAACTCAAAGGTGGTTTTATCCAATAGGCCTATCTGGATTGGTTTGTGACGGCGGTCGTTTTTGCCGATTTTGGGGCCTTTGATTACTGCTCTTTGATTAAAATTAATCTTAAAAAAGCATCGCAGCTTTTTATCATACAATATAAAATCACGCGCACTTCCCCGGTCAATAATGGGTTCGATAAATCGACCGAGTGTCCTGCCTGGAGTTTCCGAAACTCCTTCCGGACCTATATAGAGTTGTACAATCTTTTCCCTTGTGGTTTTGTCGGGCATTGTTTGTTTGTCGGTATAGAAGCGAACGATTTGCCCGGTCTTTTTGTCGAAATACATACAATCTCTCTCAGAACTGAAGAAATAAACGTTAGAGCGGCGTTCTCCCGGGAACCTCGCTATAAAATAGTCGAAAATCCCAAGAGATTGAGGTAGTTCGGAGTGTATACTCGCGGATACTATGGAGTGAATCACAACATTAGGGTCATCTTCAAGCTCGGGCGGCACCAGACCAGATGGTCTTATATAAATGCCCTTGGCATCCCTGGGCATATTAACAGAAAGAGATGTCTGGCAAAAAAATCGGAACCAGAACAACGGTATCGACAGTAATGTCAGAACAACAAAGCCGGTTGCGAAAACTTTAACCGGATAGTTTAAGGCCAGGCCTTTAATTAGAGGCTTCATAATTGTATTCCTAAAGTGACGTTTTCATAAACGTGTGCCAGGTTCGAATTAGAGAGGCAACAATGAACAGAACAAGTATTACTACGATATACATGCCAAAACCTTTGATGAGAATCAGCGGAACGAAGATACAGGTCAAGAAAAGCGCGCCTAACGAGGGCGTAAGCGGGTTTGAATTCCAGCCGGCTTGCAAGCCAATGCAATAGCAGGCAAAAGCCATTAGAAATACCACTACGGATATTTCAAAAACCATACCGCCAAACATCGGTATAGGCGGGGTAAAAATGCGCATTAAAATCCCGGCTGCGATAGTTTGAGGTAAAAGCAAAATCAGAATTGCCAGAATTCCGGCGATAATCCTTGTAAGCAATATCTGGTTTCTGCTTACTGCCAGAGTCGATAGAAGTGCGGAGATTTTCCTGGTTCTGTCTAAATACATCTGGGTAGCGCCCATAGCACAGATGCCAAATATGACAATAGTAATAGCCGGGACTCCAAGCCCTATTGAAAACACCGGCGGCATTTTTGGGTCGTATTGGTGTATTAGAGAAATCGACATAACGATAAAGACCGCCGAGAAAACAGCCGCTCCGATGAAATATACGATATGGTCCTGAATTTCTCTTTTTATAAGTGCATACATTTCTTGTCTCCTGTCATCAGCTTTCAATGTATTCTGGATTAGGCTTAGTGCATTCTATGAATATGTCCTCAAGGCTCATCGGGATTTCAGTGCAGCTTGAGGGTTTGAAAATTTCGAGAGCAGTCTGTTTCTGCTTATTCCAGTTGGCAGCGGTAATTACCATCTCCCGGCCCTGGTTTTGCTGGTTTATAATCTCTGTCAGATGGAGATTCGCCGGTGCGGATTCGGGGAAGATTACGCGCAATTTTTTAACCCGCTCTTTAAGCTCTTCCAAAGGACAATCCACGACGAGCTTGCCGGCGGCAAGTATTCCTATCTTATCGGCGATTCGCTCGACGTCGCCGAGGATATGGGAACAGAATAAAATCGTTCGGCCCTGCTGCTGGATGAGTTCGATGGCAAGCTCGAGAAACCTACGTCGGGCGACGGTATCAAGGCCCAGCGTCGGGTCGTCGAAGATAAGCAGCTCAGGGTCTATCGCCATAGCCAGCGCAAGGTTCAGTTGTGCTCGCATACCGATTGAAAGCTCCTTTACCCTGCGGTCGGCAGGCAAGCGGAATGTTTCTATCAGATGGTCAAAAAACTCATCGTTCCACTGCAAAGAAAGGTCCTTGCAGAGTTTTATAAGTCGTCCAACTCTATAGTTCTGAATAAGGTTGTGGCCTTCGGCTACGTAGCCGATTCGGCCGTGCAGTTTTGCGGAAAGCTCGGTTGATTCGGCGTCCAGCAGGAAAGTCCGTCCGCGCGTTGGCGGCTCAAGGCCCAGGAGAATCCGAATAATCGTTGTCTTGCCGGAGCCGTTTCGTCCTAACAGGCCGTAAATGCAGCCTCGCGGCACGTTTAGATTGATGCCATCCAGAACGCAACGGCCGTCGAAATATTTAACAAGATTTTCCACTTTGATAACGTTCTCATCCATTCGGTCACCCTTTCTTCGAAGGCAAATTGAATTTGACAACTGCGTTATTGAACCACTCTAACAGCGTTTGACCGTCAATTTGCATGTGAAAAGCTTCAACTGCGATTCGCTCAAGTTCCTCGGAAATGAGTTTTTTCCTGACCGACCTACTCAAATTACTGTCAAGATTCGCGACAAAAGCGCCGGCACCGGCCTTGGTAACAATAATGCCCTCCTGCTCCAATTGTCGATAGGCCTTGGCTATTGTGTTAGGGTTTATAGCAAGCTGTCCGGCTAATTGCCTTACGGTGGGCAGCCTTTCATTTTTGTTGAGCCTGCCCAGAGCAATGTCGCGTTTAATCTGGTCTATTATCTGCTGGTAAACGGGCCTGTCTGATGCGTTGTCTATACGAAAATGCATAACTCAACCTCAATAATTGTACTATTCCAACTACTACAAGTATAACGCAAATTTTCCCTTTGTCAAGCACCGTCGAGAAAAAAATAAAAAAACTTAAAAAAATTTAAGTGCTATTTGGAACCGGGCCCAAAGATGGAATTTCGTTATTACACGCGGCTTTCTGCTGGCTGGTTGAGCTGTTGATGGCCAAAAGGATTCTGGTTATCATATAGTTAAGTGGAATCTATAACATCAGTTAGGCATGGCCAAGGGCAGATACGTCCTGTAGTGTAGTCTGTCATGTGAGAGGTTAAAAGATGACCAAAAAACTCAAATCACGTAAAAGCTGGCGGGAGAAACTCGAAAATCCTCCGGAAGGTTTACCTAAGGTAGTCAACGGCCCGGCAAAATGGGAAAAAAGGTTTGGCGGCAGAGAAGAGTACTCGTGCCTACCCCTCTTCTTGTAGATTCGTTAATCCGCAAAGTCGGAAAAAGGAAACTTATCACCATAAAACAAATCAGAGAACAACTGGCAAAAGATTTTGAGGCCGACTCTACCTGCCCTCTCACTACAGGCATTTTTATTCGAATTGCCGCCGAAGTGGCAGAAGAAGATTTACAAATGGGCAAAAAACGCATAACACCTTGCTGGCGGGTAATTAAATCAGATGGTAGTCTGAATCCTAAATTCCCCGGAGGTATTAAAGCACAGGCAGCACGTTTGAAGGAGGAAGGGCATAAAATTATCAGCGGCAAGGGCAAAAGACCGCCAAAAGTACAAGATTTTGAAAAATCTTTGGCGTGAAAGGCAAACACATATCTAAAGCGCAACTATCCTTTGAACAGGTAAGAAGTCTGACAAAAATGGTCCTTAGCCAATGAAAGTTTTGGGGTCAGTTGATGGACGAAACTGGCCCGATTGCAAGGTGATTAAAACACGCTTAAGAACTTTTATTCTTCTTTCGGGCCAAAGTAAAGCCTTTTGGGACCACAAGTCGGACAATCTTTTTTGCTTGTACTTGTGCTTGTGTCCCGTGTGGATGCTCGAGATGGCGCTTGGTGTACAGCAGACGGTCGTAAATAGAATCCGCTGCAGGGGATTTCCAGATTCCCGCCGCCTTTTATCTTTACAACAACCACATCTGTGAACACGCCCGTTCGTTCCACGGTAGCCGGTGGGGTTATACTCAGCTCAAGCTCGTAACCATCGATAAGCCTTTTGTTACTTAAAACTTTTACTGTACCGTTTTTTGAGAACACTGATTCAAGCTCAAAATCATCCTGGTAGTTGTTTTGTATCCGAACTTTCCTTGTTACCGACCTTTTCGCCTCGGCGTTGTGAACGACAACCGGATGCGGGGCAACACTGAATCTTGGCAGCGCATTAAGGCCGATAGTAAGAGTCTTGCATTCCGGATGGGTCAGGCCAATTTCGATACGCCCATTCAAAGTTTTTTCCAGTTTGGCCATATCAACCTTTGGCTGAAGAACAAACCTCGTTGCTTTCGCTGAAGGATTATAGTCGGCAGTTATACAATTGGCCGTCGATTTGAAAGAGCGTATTGAAAAAGGCTGGTTGTCAAGGCTGGTAAGTGTGATCTGCGGACAGGCGGCGTTTTGGTGTTTCAGCGACAGGCTCAATGTACTTGGCTCAGACTTGACCTTCGCTACAACCCTGGCCTTTATGGCCAGGGCAACCTTCGGGTTTTGGCTGTCGTTACTGTGCACAAACAATTGTTTCGTTATGCTGTCGTATTCTGGTTCAGCATAATACCTTACTCTCAATGTTCCGCTTTCGCCCGGCGCATATTCTGTTTTGTTCAATGAAAATGGTGTACAACCGCAGGTTTTATCAACCTGGCTTATGTTTAGAACACCCTCTCCGGTGTTCGTGAATCTGAACTCACAGAAGTGGTTTGTTCCCGGGCCGACCTCGCCGAAATTGTGAGTTACTTTTTCAAATGTAATCCTTGACAACGATTTGGCGAAGCTTGGTGTCCTGGTCATGGCCATCTGGGTCTGCTGCTGGAACCAGTCGGAGCCGAGCTCTCGCGGTGCCATAGCCTCTTCTTCACAGCCAGCCTGCAAAAGTAAGACGCAAACCATAACAATAACAGTTAAAGTCAACTGATTCGGCTTCATATTCTTATCTCCAAATCGCACTGAGATGAGACTTTCAGCTAATTGGCAAGAAACTTGAGCTTAACGGAAAAGGCACCTTTAACAACGATTTTTCAGATGACCTCCTCCGGCCCCATCAGAACTTTATTATAGTTATTATACCCTAATCAGCCGCCAAAGTCAAACCTTTTTGCAGACTTTTTCAATACATAAATCGACTGTTTTTTGGCTTGCGGCCTATAATAATTGCGCAAACATCTGTTAAAATGTTAATAGACAAGGTCCCGGCAGGATGCACTGACGTCGAACGTAAATCCAGTTTCTACATATGGATATCACGATTTTCAATCATAATAGGCCATGAGGGCAGGGGCATCAGTATCTTGTAGTTAACAAATTATTTGACCTCAGCGGCTCTGCTATTGAAGAAGTAGATTCCCGCTTTTGCGGGAATGATACGGCAAATTGGCCAATTTGAGTGTTATGGCCGATATAAAAATAGACGCCCGGCTAAATATTTTTAGTTGTTTATCCTTGACGAGCAGGCTTTTAATTGATAATTGATAATTATCAGGAATGGATTAGGTTTAAGATTGAAAGGAGGCCATTATGGCAAGGATAGTTCTTACCGCGGTAGTCATCGTCTTATTGAACGTGCTGGTTGGCTGCCGGGGTGTTGACAGGGGCAGAGGCCAGCTTATGCCGGCCCGCACCAGAACCTCGATCGGGGCTGCCGGTGTAGTTTCGGTTGCCGATGCCGGTGAGACCGATTTTGTCGAGCAGATAGCGGTCAATCGTCAGGCATATCGGCAGGGTCTTCAATTGCTGGTGGGATACTATACCAGGAGCGGCAACAATATGAAGCTTAACTGGGCCAAAGATGAGCTGGCGGCACTGGATTCTATCCCGCAATATAAGTACATTATTGAGGCCGAGGCCGCCGGGGCGAATTTGAGAGCGAGCACTTCAATTCCGGAAGCGGATGAAGTCTATCAGGACGCCCTGGACCTTCAAAAAGAGGCCGGTGCGTTACTCGTAGTGAAAAACGAAGAGTTATTACGTTTGGCTGCGGATAAATACAACCGGCTCATAAAGACATTTCCTTCGAGCGACAAGATTGACGATGCGGCATACAAGGCGGGTGAAATTTATGAACATTTCCAGGATTATTCGATAGCCCTTTTGTACTACAAAAGAGCCTATCAGTGGGACCCTGGTACCGTTCATCCTGCGAGGTTCAGGGCGGCACGGATTCTGGATAAACGCCTGCACCGCTACGACGAGGCATTGGAGCTTTATCGGGAGGCCATCAAAACCGAAGGTACATATGGAAGGCATCGGAAATGGACGGAGTTCGCAGAACAGCGCATAATAGATTTGTACACGATTGGCAGTGACAATGAGTGATGTTGGCAGAAGTTTGAGGTGGACAGATGTCAGAGGACAAAAGACAGAAATGTCTGTTAATCTGATTTCTGACTTCTGACTTCAGACATCTGACTTCTGATATCTGATTCTCGGGCCTGGCTGGACATCAGGCCCGTTTTTTTATGTAATAAGAGGGACCCCGCCCTGCCTGTCTCGGCTTAGCCGAGCCAAGACGGGCGGGAACCCAAAAGAGATGCTGTCGGAATTTGAGCAAAAAGTCGGTGATTTTATCAAAGCTAATGAGCTTTTCGGCTCTGCGGATAAAGTTTTGTTGGCCGTTTCCGGCGGAGCGGATTCGACGGCGCTTCTTTATGCAACGCGCGCGTTGAGCAGTGAGAACGTTTTCGGCGCCGAGCTGCTCTGCGCTCATATAAATCATCGGCTAAGGGGGGCTGAAGCAGATTCGGATGAAGATTTCGTTATCGCACAGGCAGCCGAGCTGAAGTTAGCCATAACAACGAAGCGACTGGATGTGCGAGGATTTGCCTGTCGGAATAAACTTTCGATTGAGACGGCTGCTCGGAAACTGCGGATTAAAAATCTTCTCGAGATTGCAAAGGCCAATGACTGCGATTGTGTTGCGACGGCACACCAAAAAAATGACAACGCCGAGACCATTCTGCAGCGATTAACTCGCGGCACAGGCTTTCGCGGGCTTGGGGGTATTTGGCCGGTGCGTGTTTTTAACGATGAATCTAAGTTTGTAAGGCCGTTGTTATGCGTCAGGAGGGATGAAATCATCAAGTATTTAGAACAGCGGAAGCTAAAATGGCGACAGGACCATACAAATGCTGATTGTACGTACAGGCGTAACTATATTCGGCATCGGCTGCTTCCGGCATTACAAAAAGACTGCACTTGTTCACTCGTGGAGCAATTATCCAAGCTGTCTGAATCAGCCCGCAGGTTCTATAGGCTGGTTCACAGTCGTGCAGATGAGGTTTGGCCGAAAGCCCCTGATCGTTTCGGTGAAAAAGTAACGCTGGATGTGAAGATGCTTTTGGCTCAACCACAACCGGTGATTGTTGAGTTGGTTCGGCGAAGTTTGACAGCCATCGGCTGCGGCGAGAAAGATTTGACTCAACGTCATTATGAAGGGATACTGCGATTGGCAGAGCAAAACGTCAGCGGCAGAAAAATGAAGCTGCCGAGTGGATTTGTGGTTTGCGCCGAATATGGGAATTTGATTTTTTCTCGGCCACAGAAGTCAGGAATCAGAAGTCAGGAATCAGAAGTCAGAAACCTGTCCTCTGCCCTTGCCGTAAGGCATCCTGTGGACTGTCCTTTGTCTTCTGTTGTCCTGGAAGTTCCGGGGCAAACAAGGTTCGGCGGGAATTTGATAGAAGCAAATATCCTCGAAGCTGATGAGGGGGAATTCGAGGAATTCAAAGCGGAAAAAACCAATTTTATTGAGAGGTTTGACTTTGATAAGATAAAACCGCCATTAGTTGTTCGTCTCCGCAGGCCCGGCGACAGGTTTGCTCCTTTAGGTTTGGGGCAAGAGAAAAAGGTGGGTAAATTCCTTACCGCTGCGCGAGTACCACAGGAAGTACGACAAAAAATTCTTATCGTCGCTGACAGTGAAAGGATAATCTGGATTTGGCCAATTCGAACAGGCGAGCAAGCTAAAGTTAACGCCAGCACTCGAAAAATTCTTCAGCTGCAAATAACAGATATGACGATGCAAGCCAAATAAAACCGTAAACAATAGAAAGTAACAAACATGAGTATATTGAATTACACGCGTCGCAACTTTCTAAAGACCATGGGCCTGAGTGCAACCACGCTGGTGACACAGAGTTGTGCGAGTATCTCCCAGTCAATCACCGGCAAGGCATCTGAGGACAAGCCCAATATTATTTTCATTTTAGCTGATGACTTAGGCTGGGCGGAGCTGGGATGCTACGGCAATAAGTTCAACGAAACACCCAATCTCGATAAACTGGCGAGTGAGGGTATGAGGTTTACCGAAGCTTACGCGGCGGCCCCGGTTTGTTCGCCATACCGGGCGGCACTGATGACGGGGCAATATCCGGGAAGGGTCGGTATTACCGACTACCTGCGGCCCAACGATACCAAACACCTTTCGACTGATTATGTCACTATCGCCGAGATGCTCGGGCGAGCCGGTTACGCTACGGGTATCATCGGTAAGTGGCACCTCACCGGTTATGCCAACCACGGCGCGAAGGAATTTGGCCCCGACCTTCACGGCTTTGATGAGGTAATTGTCTCGGAAAACCGCGGCATCGGCGGCGGCAGCTACTTTCATCCCTACCACTTCAACCGCGAAATAAAAAAACGCCTGCCCGGCAGAGAATATCTGATTGACCGTTGTAACCTCGAAGCGGTCGGGTTCATCGAGCGGCACAAGGATGGGCCGTTCTTTCTCTACCTGAGTCATTATGCCGTCCATACCAGGTTGCAGGGCAGGGAGGATCTGGTCGCCAAATACGAAAAGAAATCCGGCGCCGGCAAAGGAAACAAGGCCCAACGAAACAACCCGCATCTGGCTGCGCAGCTCGAGAGCATCGACGAAGGCGTCGGTATGATTATAGACAAGCTCAACGAATTTTCTCTGGCAAACAATACAATGTTGATTTTCACCAGTGACAATGGCGGCGAGGACCGCGTAACTTCCAACGCGCCACTGCGGGCCGGCAAGTCCACACTCTACGAAGGTGGTATCCGCGAGCCGCTGCTCATTCGCTGGCCACAGGTTGTGAAACCGGGTGGCGTGTGCAACATGCCAACATGTAATATTGACTTTTACCCAACATTTCTGCAAATCCTCGGACACAAGGTAAGCCGGGGTCAGCACATTGATGGCATTTCCATTTTACCTTTATTGAAGAACTCGAAAGCTGAGCTTGAACGCGACACATTGTATTGGCATTATCCACTGGAAAAGCCGCACTTCCTTGGCGGACGCTCGGCAGGGGCGATTCGCCAGGGCAGCTTCAAGCTCATTGAGTTCTTCGATAACGGCCAAATCGAGCTTTACAATCTTGCCGATGACGTCTCAGAGGAACACAACCTGGCGGCGGAGATGCCTAAAAAGGTAACCGAACTGCAAAAGCGCTTAGCAAAATGGCGGGCCGAGGTCGGAGCAAGCATACCGGCCGGACAAGAGAAATTCCTCAATTACAAATAACTGATTCCAATAACCGGAGGAAAAGAATATGGTTAGTCTAAACAATGAGCGTCGTAATTTCTTGAAGGCTATGGGTCTGGGTGTGGCATCGCTGGCCTTTTCAGGAGGCACAAGCACCTCCGAATTATTTGGAGGCCAGACCCCGAAGAAACAGCCGAATATTCTTTTTTGCCTTGCGGACGACTGGTCCTGGCCGCACGCGAGTATCGCCGGGGACAAGGTCGTTAAAACGCCGATGTTCGACCGTGTGGCTCGTGAAGGGGTGCTGTTTGAAAATGCGTTTGTCTCAGCGCCTTCGTGCACGCCGTCGCGCGGGGCAATCCTGACCGGTCAATGGCACTGGCGTCTGGAAGAAGGCGGCAATCTCTGGAGCACGCTGCCGGCAAAGTTCGATGTGTATCCTGACATCCTGGAGCAGGCCGGTTACCACATAGGTTACACCCGCAAAGGATGGGGTCCAGGCCGTAACGAGCCGGGCGGGCGAACACGCAATCCAGCCGGACCGCGTTACAAAAACTTCGAGCAGTTTCTAAAAGCCCAGCCCGAAGGTAAACCGTTCTGCTTCTGGTTCGGCAGCACCGACCCGCATCGGGGCTATGAGTGGCAATCCGGCATCAACAGCGGTATGAAACTTGAGGATGTTGAAGTGCCTGCGTGCTTTCCGGACAGCCTTGAGGTCCGCACCGATATTTGTGATTACTACTGGGAGGTTCAGCGTTTCGACACCGAGGTCGGGGAGCTGCTGAAGATGCTGGAGGAAATAGGTGAGCTGGACAATACATTAGTAGTAATCTCCGGTGACAATGGCCTGCCGTTCCCACGGTGCAAGAGCAACCTTTACGATTTGGGCACGAACGTCCCGCTCGCGGTCCGCTGGCCGGCTGCAGTCAAGGGCGGCCGGATTATCGAAGACTTTGTTAGCCTTGCCGATTTAGCGCCGACATTCCTGGAAGCGGCCGGATTGAAACCAACGGCGGATATGACTGCGAGAAGTTTTCTGGGTTTACTCACTTCGGGCAAATCAGGTCGTGTGGACCCCAAGCGCAACCATGTCCTGACCGGCAAGGAACGTCACGTGCCCTGCCAGGAAACCGGCATGGGCGGTTATCCGATGCGGGCGATACGGACGCACGATTTCCTGTACATCCGCAACTTCAAGCCGGACTGCTGGCCTGCCGGGGCTCCCAAAGGCTATTCTCAACCTACGGAAATAGTTATATCACGTCCGCTCGGCACACATTATGGTTATGGTGACTGCGATGCCTCGCCCACAAAGTCTTATATGTTGAAGTACCAAAACGAGCCGCAGATTGCCGGTTTATTTGCTCTGGCCTTCGGAAAACGCCCGGCCGAGGAGCTTTACGACCTTCGCAAGGACCCCGACCAGCTAAATAATGTCGCTGAAAAGCCCGAATACGCCAGGATTAAAAGCAAACTTGCCGTTGCTTTGATGTCCGAGCTCAAAGCAACCAAGGACCCACGTGTCTTAGGTAAGGGAGATGCCTTCGATAACTATCCCTATTACGGCGGCCTGAAAAAGCCCCCTCAAAAACCGGGCAAAGCAAAACCTTAATCCGGATGTGGATTCAGCAATCTTATCGTAAGCGCACAATAAAAGCCGGGCAAATTCATCCTGAGCATTGTCGAAGGAATAAACCCGGCTTTTTTGCATCCTTTTCTTGAGAAAGATTTACTTCGGCAGATTCTCCGGTGACACATCCTCGACCCGTAAGTCGCCATAAATAACGCGGTAAGTCTCGGAGCCTTCCGGCCGATACCAGAAGATAGCGGTATCAGCGTCACCGAGTTTTACGCCGTTACCCGCATAATGCCACTGGCCCTCGCCTTTGAAGAACCGAATGAATAACAAATGTCGGCTTAGTTTCATCCCCAGCTCAGTTTCTTCCTCATCTGATAGACCGAGCTCATCAATCTTCTTGGTAATAGCTGGGGCCTGCTTGAGATAGTCCTCTACAGCAACTCCTTCAGGAAATCTTCCGTCCCCCAGTACCTCAGCACGTATACGCAGGCCTTCGATGAAATCCTCCTCAGTCGCCCCCTGCAAATCAATCTCGACCTGCTGCAGTTCATATTCATCAGGCACATCCATACTGAACAGCGATTCATCGAGATCGACATCGAACTCGAGATTTTTGCAGATGATCTTCATTTGTCCCCCAATCTGTTCGATCCGCACAGGCAGCGCTGTTTCAGGGTCGGCCCAGATCGTCAATTCCACTTTTGGATGCCTTGCCAAAAAACCAACGACTCTTCGCCCATCGATTTCTTGCTCACCAAGTTCCTCGACCACAAATTCAGGATGTTCCTGTAACCAGGCGATGAGATTTCTCAGTCTCTCCATATAATTCGGTATTGATGGCAGACCTTTCAAGTCAATATATCCTGCCTCTTTCTCGGAAACAGTCAGTGACAAAATCCTGCTGGTCTCCAGGTCAATGATGCTGACGACATCCTCCATATTCGACATAGTTCTTCTAATTCGTGAACCCATAATCATATCGTGAATGACCGGCCCTTCCCCCTCTTCACCGATGATGATGTCTAATATCGCAGTTTGTGCATTTAGAATCGGTTTAATGACATCGGCAAATGTCACTGTGGCTGTGGATAGACCCACAAAGTGCATCACTGTGAGCACGCCGGTAATTACCACCACGGCAGCGGCTATTTTTGTAATTGGACTTTTCATAATTGTTCTCCATATATTCGGTGTGTTTGCACCCGCTTTTTGTTTTTCAGATTCGTCCAGCGCCTGCATAACATTGTCAAGGATTCTGTCATGCGCCTCGGCGCCGGCCTTGTAACGAAGTTTCTTAATTAGATTTTCCATATTATCTGCTGGTCTCATTTTCTTACCTCGCCGTTCATAATTGACCGCAGCTTATCCAATCCGTACCGGTACCGGCTTTGGGCCGTTTTGATTGAAATATTCTGCAATTTGGCTATTTGTCTAAATCTCATCTCACCATGCAAACGAAGCACTATTGTCTCTCGCTGCTCATAAGGAAGCTCCGTCATCGCGTAACTTAATTTGTGTAATTCTTCACTGCATATCACCAACTGAACCGGGCTTCTTTCATCTGATACCACCTGTTCCGCATTACTACTCGCGGCGCTTTGCCGGCGTTTTTTCCTGCGAATATAATCACGCGACCGGTTAGCGACACAGGTTGCCAAATAGCCTTTCAGACTTCCTGTTAGACGAAACTTTTCCACGGATTGCACGAACGAGATAAAAACATCCTGTACAACATCTTCAGCGTCCGCTTTGTCATTCAGGAGATTGGCTGCTAACGTTAGCAAATCACCGAAATACTTTTCATAGATTACCCGGAAGGCATCTTTGCTGCCGCGCTTAAATCTCCACAAAAGTAATCTGTCTTCGAGCATTTGTGACTCACTTGCCTGATATCAGAACAATCGATTGTCACTAATATAACGATTGGTCGATACATTTTGCCCTAAACAAAATTATTTTTTTTCGGCATGTCCTCCTTTTCAGCCTGAATTGTCTGATTTCGCCGCAGAATCTGCAAATAGAAAAATTGCTTCGGTAGATACTCCGCTTCCGCTCATCTCCGAACACGGTTAGCCTTGAACCATTGCCAAATTGCCGGTAGCTGCGAATTCAGGACGATCCTTCCGCACAAACAAGAGCGAAAGGACTCCGGCATAGACCACCGAGTCCACCAGAATCTCAACGCTATGTACTACCAGAAGAACCGGTCCAAGCCAGTATGTCTGAATCATACTGAACAGCCCAACAAGCACGAAGAAGGCAAAACCCAGCAGGACGGTAAGCTGGCGCCTTGAGCCCGACCACACGATCAGAATAGGAAGTGCGGCTAAGAAAAACAGGCTGCTGCGGAGCAACTGGGCAAGAATAATCACACCGGTGCCCGGCAAAGTCAGCCCGAATTGCCCCTGCTTGTAATACTCAATGACCCATGGCGCAACCATCATACCAAACGTCCAGTAGATGACCGGAAACGCACAAACGGCCGCAGCAAGACGCCATGCCCATTTTTGCACGCTTCTTCCAGAGAAGAAGTGAAAAACCTGTTGGCCGAAGGGCTCTGCTTTACCTGAAGGCTTAAACAGCAACGCTGTAACACCGCCAAACAATAGGCAGGGTAGTAGTGAGAATATCACCATTGTTCGCATCCCGCCGATATTCGTAAAGATTGCAGCTTCGATGGGCGTGTTTAAACCGATACAGACATACGTTAGCGCCGCCAGTATCAGACAACGCACCCAGTATCTCGCTCGGATTCTTCGAGCAAGCGGCCCGACTCCAATAGCAAGAGCACAGCTGCTAATTAGCAAACACAAACCCATCATCTGCTCGTTAGCTTGTTCAGGAATTGGAGGCAGTTTCATACCAATGGCTGACACAAGTCCTGCACTTGCCATTGTCCCGGCAATGTATGCAAAAGCACAAAGCGGAACCCTCCAAATATAACCACTGGTAGTTTTGAAAGTTTGTCGAAATTTCATAATCTTTCCTTTCTTATAGGTATCACTTATTTACTACTTTTAATAAAGACTCGAATTTGTCTTTATCCATTGCCCTTATTGTTGTACGGCGCTCCATGACGGAGTTGATATCCTTCTGGCTTCCGAGCGTCACCTTAGATACGGTCAGCTCGCCCATCTCGACCTTTCTAACCCACCTCGAATCGAGCTCGATATACAGGTCTCCCCAATAATGCGCGGCTCCAACTGTCTTGATTTCCATATCCGGCGTGGGCTTAATACGGAATTTGAATGAACTATCACCCGAATCAAATCCCACAATAGCGCAAGCCACACCGTCCACAATGCTCAGGCCTTTGAATTCCAAAGTAACCTCCCCGTTTTTGAAAAACGATCCATCCTCAATGTTGCCGGACAACTGCAAAGTCGGCTCAGAAAAAGCCGATTCGTGGACGATTTTCTTTCCAATTCTTTTCAGGTCCTGGATGCCTTTCTTCGTCATTGTCCTTTCAGCAAATTGGTTACAGAAGGCATGAAAATCAATGAACATATTGTACATCCCGTAGGCCCCCTCCGGCGGCAGGGTATTGCCTTTGTCGTCTTTCAAGCCCTGGAATCTCCCATGGTCGATGCCATATACCAGGCCTCCTTGATGGAATCCGCCGTCCTCTGTCCGCTTGAACAGATATGACCAACCATCGAGGGCGGGGATGTGCACTTCAGGTTCGTTCTCTTTTCGGATTGTAAGCTTCGCGCAGGTGTACCGATAGCCGTCCCGAGGGGACTGACCGGCCGGCACGCACATAAGAAGCAGCCTTATTGAGACGGGGACTGTGCGGGTGCCGTCTTCTCCAAGATAGACGACCTTTGTCTCCATATAGTAATAGCGTGACTTCATCGACCGCTCCGCCGCCAGGTCGTACGTGCTTTGAAGCACTGATTCATACGTTGATTGTGTCACGGCCTCTTCCTTTTCGGTGGCTGAGTCGGTTGAGCCGAATGCGGTTGCCGCAACAGCCGATTTTTCTTCCTGCTTGGAAAACTTAACAGGCATCGTAAGCAACAGAGTCACAGCAATCATAGCAGTAGATAGTTTTCTTGACATTTTAATTTTCCTTTCATACTTAAACCAATCAACTTTTCAAACCAAACTAATCGTGACATAACTGACATCAAATTTCTTCTTCTCGCACAACTTTGTTTCTGAAATCCGGATTCCATATTGTTAATCTCCCCCCAGTTCTTTGATAGCTCGTTTTGCCCACCCGGCGTTCATCTTGTAATTTGCGATTCCATTTTCCATCGCCAACCTTCCGCAGGGTGATATGAATTCTTTGACCTCATCCAGATACTGACGGAGTGAGCGATGATGAGACTCAATTTCAGACTGGAACTCCTTTAGGAATTGCAGGGTCCTTTTGCGGCCGACAACTTGCTCGATAAACGCGAAACGCAGCATTAGGTCATCCATACGCCATATCACATCGTCCCTGGTAACCGGTTGTAGAAGGTGCTGCTTTAGCACCTCCTGTCCTCTTTTCGTGATTCGGTAAAGCATCTTTGGCCGAAGGGTTTTCCTATTATTGATGTTGCCCCGGACCCATCCGCTCTTTTCGATACGTTTGAGGGCGGGATAAATCGCGCCCGGGCTGGAGCTAAAATGCCCCATAGGAGTTGTCGAGAAGACCTTTCGCAGGTCGTAACCGGAACGAGGTTTCTGAACAATCAAACCCAGAATAGCTAAGGAAAGCGTTGTTATATTATTGTTTTCATTCATAATACTAAACATTATAATACGATTCGTACTATTTGTCAAGCGTTTTTTTCAAAAAAAATTAATTTTTTTTCACAAAAGCCCCGCTGCTGGCTCTTTTCCCCCCCTTAAACCCTCCTAAGCTGAGCAATAGGAGGTAGTTACGTTTACCAGGTGATTGGTGTTCCCGCTGTATAGTGCTGGATTAGCTGGATTTGCGGCACCAAGCACCTGGCTGGGCCATATCCTCTTAGACAGAACCCGCCGTGCCTACCGTCAAGCGAGTCACCGGCGCGCAAATTCTTCCGCACTGACATTTCGAATTACGATATTCCGTTCGATAACGGCATTTACCTTTCCAGGCGGCATGGGCAAAGTCGACTCGGCCACGACAAGCTCATCCATAGTCATCTTCCTGACCCAGTTTGTCGAAAGGTCTATATAAATATCGCCCTTGTAGTGTGAGCTCCCTACGGTCCGAACCTCCATATCCGGCACAGGTTTTACGGTCATTTTGAACGAGCTCTGGCCGGAATCAAAGCCCACCATTGCACAAGCTGCCCCGGCCACCCTGCTGAGGCCCCTAAGCTCCAGCGTCACCTCTCCGTTCTTGAAGGTCGAGCCCTCGGCTATGCTGCTCCCCAAATTTACAGGTGCTTCGGTGAATGCCGCCGCGTGCACAATCCTTTGACCGATGCTTTTCAAATCCTGGACACCCTTACCGCCCTCCGTCCGCTCGGCAAAAATGTTACAGAAACCATGAAAGTCGATGAACGCATTATAAACATGATACGATTTGTCCGGAGGTATCGCCTTCCCACCTGCGTCCACAAGATTCTCGAAACGAGCGTGCTCGATACCCAGGACTTGCCCCTTCTCATCTAAACCTGCCGGATGTGCCTTGAAAACATAAGTCCAATTCTTCAATGCAGGGACCTCAACCTCCGGCTCACCGCCCATCTGCACCGTGAATGCGGCACACGTGTACTCGTCCCCATCCTTGCCTGCCGCCTTCGCTGGTACACATTTCAAACGAAGCCTGAAAACATCGGTGCCGACGCGCTTGCCGTCAAGAGCATAAGTGAAAAGCTTCGATTCCATCAGAAAGTACTGGGTTTGCTGTGAACGTTCACCTCCCAGCTTAAATGTTTGCCGTAAAATCGCGTCGTCTTTAACGGCTGATCCAGCCCTCAGCATGGGCGCAATACCGCATACTATTATCAAACTCAGGAACATCAGCATTGTTTTATTTTTCATTGCTCTGATCTCCAAAATACTTAAATAATCATTACGAATTCGTCTTCAAAAAGAACATCACAAAAGGCCGGTCGCTGCTTGTCGCTGGCAGGGGCCGGCCTTTGTCGCAGATACCAATTCCGGCCGATATATTTACTTCGGCAGATTCTCCGGTGACACATCCTCAACACGCAAATCACCATAAATAATTCGCCAGGTTTGGGAGCCCTCAGGCTGATACCAGAATATCGCCTTGTCAGCTTCACCGAGCTTAACTCCATTTCCTGCATATTGAAATGCACTTTGTCTTTCTAATATCTGGAGGAACAGCATACCTCGTACATATTTCATCATCATTTGCGTTGTTTCATCATCCGAAAGGTTCAATTGAGCAATCTTCTCTGCAAGTAGAGGCACTTGTTTCATGTTATTTTCGGTGCTTAGAGCCTCCGGGAACGCGCCATCATGAACCCTGGTCCAAATCCGCAGGCCTTCAATAAAATCCTGCTCGGTGGACCCTGAAAGGTCTAATTTAGTCTCCTGCAACGTATATCCCTCCGGCATGTCCATACTAATCAGCGAGTCCTCTATTGGCACATCAAACTGGAAATTCTTCAAAATAGAAAAGAATTGTCCCACTCGAAGCTCTATCCGTATCGGAAGAGCCGTTTTATGATCGGCCCATATCTTCACCTCTTCATTCGGACCCCTGGCGACAAACCCGATAGCTTTTTGTCCATCGATTTCCTGCTCGCCAAGCTCCTCGTAATTATCCTGCAGCTTAACAACTACCTGCCGAAGAAACTCTATGTAGTTTCTTGTCCCTTCCTGAAGTGGGCCTTTTATATCAACATAAGCTGCTGTTTTTTCTTCGGTATCGAGTGCAAGCATTTTTGCGTCATCAATGTCAATAACTTGGATCACGTTAGGTATGTTCGATAAGATCCTTCTGATTCGTGAACCCACAACTATCTCATGCATAGGAGGACTTGTTTCTTCATCGCCTATAATGACGTCGAGAATCACAGTCCGGGCATTGAGGATAGGTTTGATGACATCGGCAAAGGTGACAGTTGCTGCGAATGGATTCCCAACAAAGTGCATTCCTACCAGCACCGCAATAATTATCACCGCCGCTGCGGCCATTTTTGTAACTGGACTTTTCATAATTATTCTCCTTAATTGAAGGTTTTTACTGACTTTGGCGGTTGTTTTGAGCCTTACGTTTTGTTCCCGAACAATTCGGTTCATAACATCATTTTCAAGGTCACTTTGGGCCACTGTCCTGCCATTGCTGACCAAGCGCTCCTGAAGGCTCGTAAGCTGCTTTAATTCGGCCTGACAACTGTGGCAGTCCTTCAAGTGGTCTGCGACTGCTTGTTTTTCTGATTCGGCTAACAGCCCTTCAAGATAGGCAACCAAGATTTCTTTACATTCCACACAGTTCATGTTTGCACCTCATAAATTTCTGTTTCCTTTGGCTGCTGCAACGACTTACGCAGCATGGCATAGGCCCGTGATAATGTTTTTGTAACTGTACCCAACGGCATGTCGAGCTGCTCAGCTACCTGTGAGCATGAGCTGCCGCCGTAATATCGCAGCAGAACAACTCTACGGTAGCTTTCAGGCAGCTCGGCTATTGCCGCTTCGAGCCCGTAATCCTGAGATAATTCCGGGCTGGCAGCTTCGGCAGAGAACGAACGGATAACTTCCCGCTGTCGATGGAGCTGTTCTTTCCTCCGGTGCTCTTTTGCCACACGGTCGGCGATACCGAGCAGCCAGGAATAGAACGAACCGTGCTTTTTTAGCTTGTTCATATTGAAGTAGGCCCGCACGAGAGATTCCTGAGCGGCTTCTTCGGCCTTATCCTTACTGCCCAATTTACCGGCCAGATGGGCAAGTAAAACCGCCTGATAACGCCGAACTATATAGCGATAATCATCCGGATGGCCATCCAGGCAACGCTCAATGTAGTATGTATCAGTCTCAGACATATCAGCACCTCAATAAATTCTTAATTATCCGTGTTCTCACCATATAGTGCGGGATTAGCCGGTTTTGCGACAGGAAAAAATAAAATTGCTTTTTCAGCAGCTTCCCAAGGGGCTTTTTTTCTTCAAGTTCCTTTGGGGCAGGATTTTGAAATTGGGTTTGATTGGGTTTGTTTTGTTGGGGCCTTATGGTGGTATCATTTTCATAATCCTTTGTAATATATAATTTTACGTTCATTTTGGCCTTTTTGGAAATTGGGTTTGAATTGGGTTTGTTTTTTCGGAATGCGAAATCACCTTTTTTTCTGTAATCCTTTGTTATAAGTGAGTTTACATTCATTTTGACCTTTCGTAAATTGGCTTTGTTTGGGTTTGAATTGGGTTTGTTTTCACCAAGTGTCCAATTGTGTTTATTTTCATAAGCCATTTGTGAAAAGATACTTACGTTCATTTGGGTGTCTTGGAAATTGGGTTTGTTTTGCATAAAATGAGCTGATTTGTATAGGGTTCTCGACAGATGTAGAGGGCAGAATGCCAAATGATTATTGATTATTGATAAATGATTATTGGTTTTTGACTGTATCATCATATTGGGTAAGGAGTTATCTGTCAGCCTGAAATCCGAAATCCTAATATCGAAATCCTAAACAAATTCGAAAATCAAATGTTCAAATGACCAAAACGGGGTAAGGGATCCTATCTTATTGATTATTGGCTATTAGTTAATTTGTGAGTTGTTCATTGGTTAAATGGCCAATTTGGGTAATATAGTTAATTGGTAATTGGTGATTGACTCCGTTCGAGGAAGGCCGGTTCTCCGATATTGACTATTAACGACCATTCATCTTCGTTAACTGCGTATTATACCACATTTATCATTAAAAATCAAGTTAAATCAAAGAAATTGGCCCTTCGACTCCGCTCAGGATGAAGAGGATTAGGGGTTAGTATAAACCGGCGAGCTCTGGTGTAAGTAAATATTTTTTTCGGCGGAATTTAGAAAAAGAAAAGGCCGGGCCCTGCTTGTCGTTGGCAGGGCTCGGCCTTTGTAATAAACATTGTTCGGCGAATCTACTTCGGCAGATTCTCCGGTTCCACATCCTTTACGCTTAAATCACCGTAGATAACGCGGTAATTCTCAGAACCTTTCGGACGATACCAGAAGATAGCGGTGTTAGCATCACCGAATTTTACGTCCTCGCCGGTATAACGCCAGTTGCTATCAGCAGGCAACTGCGTTAGAAACATTATCCCGCGATATATTGTCATTGCAGCCCGTTTACGCTGCTGCTCCGTAGTCTGGCCGTCACCAAACTTGCCCTGCTGCTCCATCTCCATTGAGACTTTCTGAAGCTCCATAGGATTAAACGTCGGTGGGAACGTACCATCTTTAGTCCAGCTCGACCACGCCCGAAGATATTCGATCAGGTCCTGCTCTGTAACTCCGGATACGTCCGCCTGAACTTCCACACGTGTGTAACCTTCCGGCGGAGTAAGACTAAAGAGCGAGTCTTCCAGTTCAACGTCAAACTGGAAATCGGTCATAACCACGTTCATGCCGGGAGCATTTATAAACTCGGTCTCCACACGAACCAGGTCACGCGTTTGCGGGTCGATCCAGACAGTGTTAATCACATCCTCTTCAGTTACGCGGAATCCCTGCAATACCCGGCCGTCTATTTCTCTGGTTCCGAGCTCTTCATCCGCCCGGTCGGGAAGCGTTCTTAATTTTTCGATAACATTGAACTGTTGCTGAGCCGGATCATTCGGCAGATTGGACATTTCCATTTCGATGTATTGTTTTCTCGTTGGAAGGGTGCTGAGGCCCTTTCCCTGGGTCCAATCTATTACCGTGACGAAACCGCCGGGCATTGTCGTTCGCATGTGCCCCGGCTTCTTGAAAGCTATTTCAATTTCTGTAGTTGCGTTCGCAGTGTAAATCATCGTGCGGGCATTGTGTAACCTTTCGACAATTTCCGCATAGGCGGTGCTTGTCATGCTAACCGAATCACTGAGGAAATGTAAACCAACAAGCACTGCAATAATGATTACCGCGGCGGCGGCTATTCTTGTAATTGGACTCTTCATAATTTTTCTCCTTAAGATTTGTAAGACGATTATCCGTGTCGCGGGTCGCTGTTCGGCTTCGTTGAAGACAGAGAGCATTTGTCTGCGCAGGTCTTCACGATGCTTCGGATTCGGCTCGGTATCGATTTTAAGCCGATTGA
>JBGVTO010000315.1:0-9921 GCA_041862635.1 Phycisphaerae bacterium
TAAAAAATATTCCCTTATTTGTACCAAATTATTTACTCCGTTCGAAAATTTCTAACGGGATTCCACCTCCGCATATACTTACTGATTGTCGTTTGAGCCGCCGTAGATAAAGCGTATCCGGCCGACGTTAGGAATAATTCCAATTGGAAACTTGGCGAACGGCCTGAATCCGCTGGGCCAATAGACAAACAACGCCTTACCCACCAGATAGTCACGCGGAACAATACCCACGCGGTAGTTAGACAGACCTTTATTTGCTAAACCCTCTCTGGTCCACCACCTGCAGTCCTCACTGTTGGGACTGTTGTCGCCTAATACGAAAAACTCATCTTCTCCCAAGGTAAAAGGTTTATCTATTGCCCTGCCTTCTTTAGGTCCGTTGGCATATTTACGTTCGGTGTAGTGGATATCCCTGAAAATCGCAACGTGTGATAGTGTCAGTTTCCCGGAGCCGAGAATTTCCATTTGCGGTGGAATGTCTGCTCTTATCCGGCCGGCGTCTTCCAGACCACGGCCCATATCGTAAGTTAATTTTTCGCTGCCGAATTGAAAAAACAATTGATGGTCAACATTGGCGAATTTGACCAGAGTCGATTTATTTATTGTCGGTGGTTCGATTGACTTTCGAGCTAATTCCGTGATTTTTCCATTTTCCTCATTTTTTGTGATGACCATTTCACCTGTGAAATCGACCCATGCTTTGTAAGTAGTTTGATATTTGCTCAGAGTTGCACCGATACGTCCTTGAGGTTTTGCCGAACGGCAGTAAAAACGCACCATCAGGTCACTGCAGTACGGCATATAGTCATATTCTTCAACTTCGTCGTAGGCATAGGTCGCTCTAAAATCGTTGCCGATAGTGGTACTATAAATCATCGTATTGATTTGGTCGGCGTGGCTGTCGAGGTGAAATAATGTCGGGCTGTCTTTTTCCCATCTTGGAAAACCTTTATTCCTGAACGGCTGGTCCCATCGGTGGTGGTTAAAAGTGGGCGCGGACCGGTTAATAGGCTGGTAATCGTTATCATATACCGGCATCCACAGCTCGTCCTGGACATGAGGAGGTTTCCGGCTGATTTGTCCGTCGATATAGATGTCACCATCAATTATTTGCACAGATTCCCCCGGAAGGCCAACCAAACGCTTGATATAATTTACCTCCGGTTCAGGCGGATTCTTGAATACTATTACGTCCCACCGCTTGGGCTCGAAGAGCTGATAAATGCACTTTAGCACAAGAATCCGGTCTCCGTTCGCCACCGGCATCGTACCACCGACCGGCTGATAATTGCCACAGCTTGGACAGCGAGAGCGATATGATTTCAGATGTCCGGACCTTGGAACGTAATCCTCATGAAATCCATACTTTCCCGGCACAAAGCCATACTCGTATTTGTATCCGCACTGACGGCATCGCAGCCGAAAATGGGCCCCTTTAAGGGTATCGGCCATACTGCCGGTAGGTATGCGAAACGCCTCCATTACAAACGCACGGAACACAAAGGCTAATATGAAAGCGGTTATCAGCCATTCAAAGGTGTCGGCAATTTCAGCCGCTCTGTCTTTCTTCTTTTGAGGTTGCTTCTCGGGACTCTTTTTTTCGCTTCTTTCTGAAGACATAAATATCAATCGCCTCGCAGCATAAACTCCGTATTTGTTATTTTAAAAACTTTACCGGAACACTACAAATAACTGTTTACACTGCGAAAATAGTATTCGCGTCCTACTCTACAGACTCACTATAAATAAGCCCGGCAAATATAAGAATTCTAATTATGCCGACAAATCCTTTGCTGGTCAATAAACTATTCTGTTTTGTGCCTTTTTTCGCAAATAATCGGCAAAATTAAACAAAGACAGGTGCCAGATTTTTTTTATGAATATGAAAAATTTTCTGTAAAAATTGCTTGCTGTATAGAAGTCTTTGTTGTATAGTAAGTTGTGGCGTTTTGTTGTTTGCACTTTGTCGGTTGGTTTTGCTCCCCGACAGAAGAAAGCGTTGGTCTGCAAAATACCGCCAAGGCGACTGTGTTGTGGTTATAAGGTTTGCAGAGGTGCGTGATGAGCTGTTGGATAACTAAAAGAGGAGATTTGTTATACAGCAGCTTTTTTTAATGTAACAGAATCCAGTTTCCCAATTGCTCTTTCCTACAAGTGAGGTAGCCTATGGCAACAATTACAAAGAAAGAACTTATCGACCGGATTGCGGAACGAACACAAGCAAAAAGGGTGGCAGTAAAGTCTATAATTCAGGCTTTTCTCGACGAGATAACAAGGGAACTGAGTGAGAATAACCGTTTGGAATTCCGAGACTTTGGCGTCTTTGAGACCAGAACAAGAGCCGCGAGAGTCGCCCAGAATCCCAAAACTCTTGAGCGTGTCGAGGTCCCTGCAAAACGAACGGTTAAGTTTAAGATGGGCCGGCTGATGAGAGAAAATCTCTCTGCTCCTGCTGCTGTGAAATCCGCTGAGGCCAAATAATTGTTTTGAATAAGAAGCCGCCATCCACAACAAAAATCAGCCGCTGGCAGCTATGAGCTCTCACCTATAGCAGATTGTGGGGCGAGCAGAAAATAGTTTGTTTTGCAAGGTTGTTCAAAAGGAGCGTTCTATGTCTGACGGGAAAATCGACGGAACAGTTAAGTGGTTCAACCCCAGAAAGGGATACGGATTTATTGCTACCCCTGATGGCCGCGATATCTTCGTCCACTACTCAAGTATTTCAGGTGATGGATATAAAACTCTTGCTGAAGGAGATCCTGTAACTTTCGATATCGTCGAGGGCGACAAAGGGCTAAGGGCTGAAAATGTGATTCCAAAATCAGCCTCAGCAACGGAAGAAGTTGAGTCGTAAAGTCGCTTTTGTTATTTTAGGTTTGAGGGGAGGTTATAAACAGCTCCTGTTTTGTCATTCCCTTATTGCCTGATTTAATTCAAAAAGCAACAACACGGACGAGTCGTTTCGCACAAACTGATGAGAAGCTTCAATGGCAAAAGAGTCATCCATTCCACTGTCGAAATATACAACGCAAAAGATAATATACTAACTATGAGTGCTGCTGAGTATCAATCCGGTCTGGACTGTAATGTTCTTGTCCTGAACAAGCATTATATGGCTATCCGCATTGTGGGGGCAAAGCGGGCATTCTCGTTACTATTTCGTGACCTTGCCGAAGTCGTCTCGCTTGAGGAAGGAAGATATTCCAACTATGACTTCCAGAGCTGGTGCGAGGTAAGCCAATTTAGACGTAGTTTCGAGCCGGATGGACACGATTGGGTATCCACCGTAAATTTCCATATCGCCGTACCGAGAATCATTCGGCTGTTATTTTTCGACCGTCTGCCGAGAAACGAAGTCAAGTTCAACCGCCGAAACATCTTCGCCCGCGACAAAAACAAATGTCAGTACTGCGGCAAACGCTATCCGACCAGCGAATTATCGCTCGACCACATCATCCCCAGGAGTGTGGGCGGAAAATCAATCTGGGAAAATATTGTGTGCGCCTGCGCAGCCTGCAACGTCAAAAAAGGCGGCCGAACCCCAAAGCACGCCGGGATGAAGCTTATTCGAAAACCTATCAGGCCAAGGCACAACCCCCTCGTCCACGTCCACCTCGGCCACAACCGATACAGAAGCTGGAAGCAATTCCTCGACCACGCATACTGGTCCGTAGAATTAAAGTAACGTCATTCCGAGCGCAGCGAAGCATAATCTATGAGGAATCTATTAAAAATGACATTCCTGGTAGGGGAGGTAATCTCGACCCACAGAAATCAATTAAAAGGGCTTATACCGAATCGTTTGGTATAAGCCCTGAATTGATGCAAATTCATTGGCTAACGACTTGGCCTCGCATATTCTGATTGAAGCCTACTCCAGCCACAGTCGCTTCTAAAGCCGCATCTCCGCCAGGACAGGACCAAAGGCAAACGGAAATCACATACCTTGCATAATTTCTAGTATCTCGTCCTGCGAAAGCGCCCGAGTGTACATGCGGAACTCATCCATAAGCCCCGTGAAAGGCCTTGCGTCATCAATAGTTAATCCTACACGAGCACCCAAATCCCAATCTCCGGCTATATCCGCAGGGCTTGCAACGTCCATCTCCTCAATCAATTCCCCGTTGATATAAAGGGCTGCCTTGGCGGACTCTTTGTCGTATGTGCCTGCAAAATGCAGCCATTCATCCCACGTCATAGTACCTGCACGTATCTGGAAGATTGTTGTCCCGCCGTAAGAGCGAAGCAGCCATCTAATGTCACCGCTGCTCTTAGGCTCAGGGTGAATAAGCCAGCTTTCATCAGATGCTCTGGCACTGAATATCTCGTGATCTCCGCCTGTATTTGCACATTTTATCCAGGCGGCGAGCGTCATAGCGGATGTTGGAATATCTTCGGCTGGGAAACCTGGGCCGTCCAGATCGAGGTAACTGCCGCTTGCAAAATTGGCAGCTCCACCGTACTTGCCCTCTGGCTCTGCTGTAACGTCACCGACCACAACGCCGTCATGGCCTTTGCCGGATTGGTCCGCGACAATGTCGCTAACCTCGTCAAAGGAATAGTAAATAACAAGAGACGGATCTACTGCTTTAACAGCAAGCTCACTAACCTCATCCGAAGACAACGCCCTGTCGTAGATCCGCACTTCGTCGATCAGGCCCGAATAGGACTCGCCAATCCATGTAGGATCTCCTCCGATGTAATAGGTCGCGTTCGTGCCATCTGTTGTCTGGAAGGCTGATTCCTGTGAGAGGGCCCCGTTGACGTAGATGCGAAAGTTCGTCCCATCCCCCACCACTGCGAAGTGTGTCCATTGGTCGGCAGGAACAACATCTGAGGCTGTCTCACACATACCTCCGGCCCAACCTCCGCCAACGCGACCACGCCATGAAAGCCTCCCATCGTTGTTAATGAACAGCGTGTCATTTGAGGTGTCATCCTCTCTAATCGACCGAAAAATCTGCTGCCACGTGTCGCCAGTTCGCTTCGGGTTAATCCAGGCAGACAGCGTAAATGATCCCTGAAACAGGTCTGCGGTTAACGAATCAGAGGCGGGGATTGCAACGCGACTGTCTTCAAATGCGAGCGCTTGTCCAAATTGTCCGTCGACAACTGTTGGACCGTCTTCCAGTGTTCCATCGTTGCCATTTCCGCTTGAATCAACTGCTATGGTCCCTTCGCCCTCATCAAGCTTATAGTGTGCCACCGGTCCAGGCCGAAAACCGGCAAGGTAACGAATCTCACCACCGGTCAAAGCACGGCCGTATATAGCGACCTCATCGATGAGGCCAGCAAAGAACTTCTCCAGGGTTGCACCTGTGGCATCGCGGGCGTCAGTTATGGCTCCGATAAGGGCATTGGCCTGGGATGAGCCTGAAAGGTCGTATCCTTCAGGTAAATCTATTGTCCCGTCTTTATCTCCATCGACATATACAAGCGAAGTAGATCCTTTTCTCATCCCAACTACATGATGCCAGGCACCGTCATTAACTACAGTACCACCCAAAGCTTGTCTCTTGCTGGAATCGTCATCGGTGGTTAGAGTCATTTTATTATCGTTAGCTTCGCCCATAGCCAATGTGTACCGTATTCCGCCGCTGTTATCACCGCCCTTGGCATATACGGTGCCTCTTTCAATCGCAGTCATATTTATCCACGCAGATATAGTAAAATCGCCTGTCCCGAAGTCAAGCATGCTCGGATTGCCACAATCCACGTAATCATCTACGCCATCGAGCTCCAGCGCCATTCCAACCTGTCCTTCGACAAAGGTCGGGTCACCAACAATAGTACCGTGGAGTTCGTTGCCGGAGCTATCATTTGCATCACCGTCCAGCGCGTAAAACGCTACCAGGCCATCGGTGCCGGGGTCAACCGGGGTCGCCCGATAACCCGCAAGGTAAAGAACCTCACCTACAGACAAGGCCCTATTGAAGAAGTACACCTCATCCAGGATACCATAAAAATAGTCCTGTGGTGGGGCTGTTGCATGTTTCGTGCCGATAAAAAGAGGATCGCTGCTGGTCGCTATGGCCCCGCTGGCTGCCTGCTCGGCGACCAGCTCACCGTCGTAGTAGATTTTCATCGCTAAGCCGTTATACGTACCCGCAACATGATGCCATTCATTGTCTGCCGGACAAGGACTGGCCTCCAGCCTACCGTTCGTGACGCCGTCCAAATCTAAAAAGAGACTGTCACCCCATTCGCGCAAAAGGCGATACTGGTTGTCAGATGCTCCTTTCTGCAAGACTCTATTGTTCCCTGTCCAGGTCGGATTTACCCAGGCGGCAATTGTAATCTCGTCTGTCGTGTTCAATGTTGGGTTGTCGGGAACCTCCACGTAACCTGCGCCATCTATGAAGTTTAGTGCCCCATTGATGCGTCCAGCAACCCATTCTGTCCCGGTTCCGACGATAGTTCCGTGATTGTCATTGCCGCTTGAATCATTGGTAATATCACCTTCGCCTTCATCAAACGCCCAGTGCGCTATCAAGCCCACATTGCCAGGAGAAACCGGAGCCGGCTCTTGAAGAACGCCGGTGACTTCCAAGTTGTCAATCGCCCACCACCAGTCATTGCCGGCGTCGAATAAACCAAACGTCAAAACCACGCTCCTTGCCCCTTGGGGATTCGCCAGATCGACAACGACAGTTTCATTGGTAGCATAGGGCTTATAGTTTGCACTACTTTCATCTGATTCCCACAGTAACACCTCGATAGCTTCTGCGCCATCGAAGGAGGCGGTTATATTCGCAGTCTGATGATAGTTGTCGTCAAACTCCGGACGCCAGCTCGAATCGAACTTGAGCTGAAGCGTACCAGCCTCACATTCAGAGATATCAATTGCAGGCGTACTGAGCCAGGTATCATAGGGGTCCGCAGAAATTGGTATTGGTAGACGGTCTGCATCGTCCCACTCATCCGGGTCGGCCACGGCAACGGTGCCGATTCCCAGCTCAAAAAGAGAACGGTCTTGATCCTCGGCTGCTGCTATCCACCATGCCTTATCGGTGAAGGCCCATCCGGCCCATTCGGTAACACCGTCAGTTGCGTCCAAATTAATCCCGGGGATACCACTTTCATCAATGCTCCAACCGTCTGGCGGAGTGTCCGTCCAGACTGCATCGCCCGCAAGTGCCTCATCAACGTTCGGACCCAAAGCCAGGCCTTCGAAATCCTCTGCAAACAACAAGCCTCTTTCGAAAGCCCAAGTCTCAGGGGTCATGCTGAGACGTATCTCATCAATGTTAACCGGCTGGTTGCCGGCGACACGTACTCTGGAGAACTCGATATTCCTGGTTGTATATTGGGCAAAAGCAGTTTCGTCAGTAAGGTCCAATGGGCCCGTGTCGTTTATGGACCTGACCCAGGCCGTCACGGTTTCGTTGTCGCCGTCCGTGTTGAAGTCTACACGGGCAATAAGGATAATCTTCTCGGTTATGGGGATATCCGTGAATCGATTGCCATCTCCCTTGGTGTCAAGGCCCCAGACTTTGTCGCCGTCACCAGGCTGCCACGGAACTCCCAGAAAGAGACTCTCGTCGGGTTCGTGGAAAGAGACACCACCCCACATATCAGCACCGGGTTGCTGGTCGGCCTGACCGACAAAGCTAATCCAGAGCTGGGTTTCATTATCACCCATGGGTTCCGGCAGGTTACGGAACGAGTCGCCACCCACAACGGTCGCTTTATTGCCCTTAATCAATAGAGGCGAAAAAGCCAAACCGGGAGCCGTTACTCGTTGATCACCTCCATCCCAAGCGCCGTTCCAACCGATGCCACCATCGTTACCGCTTAGGCCGTTGGCAGGGTAATCAAAGGGCTCATACGCAATCAACTGTGCTGAAGCGCTCAACGTAGTCTTGCCGGGATTCCTGTCATCATAGTCCAGTTTGAACAGGCCGTCGCCTCCGTAGGCGGTAATCAGGCCCGCCGCGATAAGGTCATTGACTTTCGCCGTATCATCACCTTCTAACACTAACGTGCCTTCGGTGATATCTATCAGGCCGTTTTCCTTCACACTAAGGCCGTCGGCCTTGGTGACATTATAGGTGCCGCCATGAAGGTATAGCTCACCAAATGCTCCGCTACCAGTAGGAATTACTGCCTCTCCGGCGTTGATTGTACCGCCGGTCATAGTCAAAGTACCTGCACCCCCGCCCCATCCAAGCTCGAATTCATTAGCAACAGTTACGGTGCCGCCACTCATTTCCCAGATGCCGAAGGAGTCCGCTCCGTCACCCCACCAAATCCATTCTGCTACCTCAAGGGTTCCGCCGGTCATCGTGAGTGTGGGCTCCCCAGGTGCCTCGGTAAAGATGCCATTAGCCTTTGCATCGATCCCATCCTGAATAACCGGACCGTTTGGTGCTCCTGCGGCTGGTACATCGATCCTAACGTCGTCGGCCAGGGTAGGGACTCTACCCAAATCCCAGTTGTCCGGATTGCTCCAGAGATGGTCGGCGCCAAGATCGGTCCACTGTATGTCTTCAGCGTTACTGACCGACCCCAGCGCTAAAATAAAAGGAATTAAATAAATCAATTTCTTACACATAATAATCCTCCTTTAAAAAAGTTACACTAATAACTCACTGTGCTTTGGCCACAAACCAAAGCAACCGACAAAAAATTTCACTGTCGCTACACCATATCTGCCCAGGATAATTGTGTACGACTTGACAATACCTCCTTCCTTTAAAAGCTCAAAATAAGCAATTAATTGAAATGCAAAAAAATAACTGTAAAGGACAACACTTCCGCCGCAACTCCTTGTCTTACATAATAACTCCTCCTCTATGGAAAAACTGTAAGATTTTTGCCTGCCGGAGGTGCTAAAAACGCAGATGCTCGACTGCGCAGGCACAAGCTTTACTATTTTATTTTATAGCACATCAGCCACTTTCCCGTCAAGGAAAATCTTTTGGGTTATGTATTTTTAAGTGTTCTTGAGAAAATTATTGAGGAACGCGGAAAAAGCACGGGAAAATCGCACATTTGGGGCGGCTTCTTCAAATTTCGGAAGATGCGTTTAAGAAAAGTCAGTTGAATATAATCCACCCCAGTTTGGCCAAACCACCATACCTTACCCAGAAAATCTGCAAAGCTCGGCCTCTTGTTACTACGAAAATTCGTCAAGACTTCTTGGATTTGTCCCACCAGCCTACAAGCCCCGGTGCACGCACACGAAAGGCACCCTTCCCATGAGCAGCAAAACGTCAGAATTCTTCGAAAATTCGTGGTCGAGCAGACGTAAAGCTCTATCATTTAGGCATACTTTGTATTCTCTGTTTCTCCTCTCTTTCGATTGAGGAGTGCCACAATATTCAGCCATGTGAAAGAACAGCAACGTCCCTCACCTATGAAGAGCGAAAAGTCAAAACATTTTTCCCTGTCAACCCAACTTTTTCTTTGAAGGGCATCCCGTCATTTACTCTGCCGTGACTCGGTCAGACAGAGACTCCGGTTCGTTTCGAGCCGACCATCGGACCACAAAGGCGGTCAAGAGCGGCGACGTTCTCCAATCCGACACGCCTACAGTCTGGTAGCTTTCAAGTAACCACAGTGGATATAATGATCTTTTTTTCATCAAGTCTGGCAATCATTCATGATCCACATTCCTGGAAACTCATATGCAACTCTCTGATACGTCGTTGTCACAGTTTTTCACCGCCTTCGTAAGAAGGTAAGGCGGTGAAAAACTCCCATCGAATTCATTAGGGCTGCTTTCTTCTCAAACGCTAATCTCATAAAAGTCACCACACATTTATCTGGAGCTTCTCGTTAGAGAGCCCATGAAGATCATCTGGGTGTAGCAGCTGAACCAGGCCCATGCAGAACCGGGGGCTGTCAACAAGGACGCCCAGTGAGGGACAAGGAGCTCTGGCCAGTAAATTACCCATACATACCATATCGCTATCTGAA
>JBGVTO010000316.1:0-2887 GCA_041862635.1 Phycisphaerae bacterium
CTTTGTTTGACGATGGATTTTTGAAAGTAAAGCAGGGCGTGACAACAATAGAAGAGGTGCTTAGAGTAACTGAAGTGTACGGCAAAAACGAAAATGAAGTTTTTGTTGAAAATGTCGAGTAAAAACCTGATTAGCGTAAGAAATGTAAGAAGAAACAGGCTGGAACTTTGAGCCGAATAAAACGATTATCGATTAATATTTGAGATTATGCATAAAAAAGTTGTCATTCTTGGTTTAGTGTTACTCCTTGTTGGCACCACCATGCTCGGGTGGGTCCTCACCGAAAAAAGAAAGCAACAACAGAAAGCTGCTGCCTATAAATCGAAGTATAATTTGGAAACAGTTGAGTATCTCAAACAATATACTGAATGGTTCCAGGCGTTCCCGGATGAGCAATCCAAGCTGCCCTTCGTATTGGATGAAAACGGGAAAACCAAAACAGAGGAACAACTAAAGCAAGAACAGCAGGAACGACTCCAGGCTGATTTAGGCAAATTGGCAACGGGTGAAACGGATGTTTATCCCTTTGCAGATATTCTTTACGGCGAGAACTGGCAAAACGAATTAAACAGGTATAAGAAGCGTAAAGAGCTGAGTGAGTTTGTTTTTACAGGCTCTATTGTTTGTACATCTATGGGAGGGACAATTTTTGCCTCGTACCTGTTACTATGGTTAGTTCGGTTTTTTATTAGAGTATCGTCCGGCTTGAAGAAATTGTTACCAGATGTTCTTAGAAGACAAAGAAAGACCAAAGACAAAAAGCGAGCCAAGACGAACGCCGAAAAGAATGGGGAAATTCAGGAGCAAAAACTGAATCAACAACAAAGCAATATCGAGAAACGTTCTAAAGGTCTTCGGAATTTAATCAAGCGTAAGCCTAAACTTAACGGCCGTGAAAAGGCTCTCTTTACGAAAAGCGAGTCCCGCTTTGATAACCGCAGCAGCAAACGTGCCAAAAAGCGTTTGGGAACTTACTCGGGTGACAATGCTGAGAATATTGCCGTGTTACTCTCCGATGAAGAATCCACTGAATCCATAGCAAGAATTGAAGATTCGCTCAAAGCCCAAACTGAACAGCTGCAAGAACGGACGGCTCAAAGTGTTGAGCAGGCCATAATCGAGCATTCGAAACCGCTCGATAGCACCCTTAAAGACCTTGCTCAGCAGGTCTCGGCTATTCGTGAATATGCTTCCTGCCAGCAGGAAAGAGTGGAAAAACTTCAGGATGGGTATGACTGGAATATCGTCAGGACTTTTTGCCTGCGAATCATTCGCTGTATTGACAATCTGGAAAACCGTATAAGTCGGCTCTCCGGCGAAGGTGCTGAGACCGAGCACTTTCAGGAGATAAAAGATGAGCTGATATTTGCTCTTGAATCAAGCGGTATTGAGCAATATGAGCCTGAAATAAACAGTGATTATCGCGGCCAAGAGAAATATGCCGAGGCGGTCAAGGAAAAGGAACACTGCGACAAAGCAAAACAAAAAGGCAGAATCGCAAAGGTCATTAGACCCGGTTATCAATATTTTATTAACGAGGATAATATCAAGGTAATACGTACCGCTCAGGTTAAGCTCTTTGGTTAGGTTTATGATAGGAAATTTGGTAATGAGCCCAAAGGAGAGCTCACGAAAATAAGAGGTGTAAAATGGCTAACATAGTAGGTATAGATCTGGGAACAACTTTCTCAGCGTTAGCAACTCTCAATTCAATCGGTAAGCCCGAAATAGTTCCGAATGCCGATGGTGAAAGGCTTACGCCGTCTGCTATTTTCTTCGATGAGGAAAATCCCGATATAATCCGGGTGGGAATCGAAGCTATTAATTCACGGCGGCTAAATACCCAAAGGTCCGTTCGTTGGATAAAGCGGAACATGGGGGACCCGAACTATCACAAGCGTATTGATAATAAGGACTGGACGCCAGTGGAATTGTCCTCGCTGATTCTGAAAAAGCTCAAGCAGGACTGCTCAGTCGGGGATGACCAAATCAATGATGTCGTTATCTCTGTTCCTGCCCACTTTGACGAAGTTCGCAGGAAGGCGACGATGGACGCAGGGACTATGGCCGGTCTGAACGTGATTGGAATTGTCAATGAGCCTGTTGCTGCCGCATTGTATTATGCTATCACGCGCAAGGTTTCCGGAAAGGTCCTCGTATATGACCTCGGCGGAGGAACCTTCGATGTAACAGTAATGGATGTCAATGGTCATCAAATGGATATTGTTTGCTCACAGGGCGACCATGCTCTTGGCGGCATTGACTTTGACCGGAAAATATTAGAGTTGCTGCAGCAGAACTATAGGGACAAATTCAATAGCGAGCTGATTAACTCCGATGAGGATAGAGCAAAGTACGAAGATGAGGCCGAAGATATTAAAAAGACGTTGTCGCGGCGTCCTGTTGCCAAAAAGATGCTCTATGGACCTGCCGGCAGTATGAGAGTGGAAATTACACGCGAGATGTTCGAAGAGGCCATTTCTTCGTTTATGTCTCGTACAGATATTCTGATCGAAGTGGCGCTTGAGGAAGCAGGTATTAAACCTTCCGAAATTGATAAAGTACTGTTGGTGGGCGGTAGCACCCGGATACCACTCGTCCAGCAGCGTCTGGAGAAAATGTTCGGATCCGCTCCGGAGACGGCAGTGAACGTAGATGAATGTGTTGCACTTGGCGCCGCTTTACATGCCGGATTGACAATGCTCAGAGAAAAATCCGATGCAGTGCCGGCGGGCGTCTCCAATGGACTGAAAGACATTAATCTCACTGATGTCTGCAACCACAGTTATGGTACCATTTGTGCTCCTATTGACAAGGAAACCGGCCGACGTGTAATTGAGAATCGTATCATTTTGAAGAAAAATACACCGCTGCCCTGTGAAAGCTC
>JBGVTO010000317.1:0-10609 GCA_041862635.1 Phycisphaerae bacterium
ACTGAGCCGGAACTGTCCGCTTCGTATCTGGCACGGCTGTATCTTCTTGCTCGCACGTTACCATCTTTCTGCGGTCTTTGGTGGTATGACTTTCAGGACGACGGCTGGAGGCGCGAATACAACGAAAACAACTTCGGGATTGTTCGACCCGACCTGACTCCTAAGCCTCACTACTTCGTGGTGGCGGATATATCCGACCTTATCACGGGGGGTGAATGTATTGGCCGTTTGAAAACAGAAGATGATAATCTTTGGATTCTTCGATTCAGGCATAAAGGTCGTGATGTCTGGGCCTTGTGGTCTTCGGATGACAAGGAGCGCCAGGTTATTTTGCAGACGAAATTTCCACCAAAGCGTCTGATGATTCAAAAGCTTGGACACAAACCTTACGAGAGCGGCTGGGGATTTCGTGACTGGGTTGGTAGAAAAGGTGAATTTATTTCGGACAGACTTTCGATTGTTGTGGGTTCCCGGCCTTTTTTGATTAGTGGTGATTTGGCAGGTGTCTCGGTGTTGCAAACAATATCAAGGTCATTCGATGGTGATTATGCGTATGAATAGAAATGAAGAGGTTTTGTAATGAACGAAAACTTAAATCGACGTGATTTCCTAAGGGCTGTGAGCCTGGGAGCGGCATCGCATGTCATTCACGGATGCACCAGCACTGCAAACCAGTCTGCAGGCAGTGCCGGTAGCGGCAAACCCAATATGGTCTTGCTTCTTGCCGATGACCAGGGCATTGATGACGTGGGCTGCTATGGCAATAATGTGATTCGTACGCCCAACATTGACCGGCTCGCCGAAGAAGGTTTGCGGTTCAAGCTGGCCTTTACTGCTGCTGCCATGTGCTCTCCGAGCCGCTCAGCGATTTATACGGGCCTGTATCCACATCGCAACGGATGTCACCCGAACCACAGCAGTATCAAGCCGGGCGTAAAAACCCTGCCACAATACCTTAAGCCATTAGGCTATCGGGTCGGCCTTGCCGGCAAAACACATATCAAGCCCAGGGAACAATTTCCTTTTGAATATATGGGGTCACGGCCTGCACAAATTGAGAAGTTTATTGTCTCTTCAAAGGGTAAGCCGTTCTGTCTTGTAGTAGCCTCGAACGAGCCGCACAGCCCGCACAAACAAGGCGGGTATAAGCCGGAAGAGGTGCCGGTACCGCCGTACAAGGTTGACACCGCAGAGACGCGCAAACAGTTCGCTGATTACTATACCGATATCGACCTGCTGGATATGGAAGTAGGACGTGTGCTGGGTCTGTTGAAAAAGCATAATCTTGAAGAAAATACGCTTTTTGTCTATGCCTCGGACCATGGCTATGGGATATTTGCAAAGTGGTCCTGCTACGAGGCAGGTTTGCATGTTCCCTTTATCGTTCGCTGGCCGGGCAAGGTCAAACCCGGAACCGTTACAGATGCAATGGTCAGCTTCGTTGATGTGCTTGCGACCTTTGTTGAGGCCGCTGGTGGTAAACCGCCGAAGGACATCGATGGGCGAAGCCTACTGCCGGTGCTGCTCGGTCGCAAGAAAAAGCATCACGATTTCATCTTTGGCGCTCACACAAACCGCGGCATTATTTCCGGAAAGGCCTATCCAATTCGTTCAGTGCGGACCGGCACCCACAAATACATCCGCAACCTCAATCATCAAGGCATGTTTCAATGCGTCAGCACGCACGGGCGTGACTATACCGAGATAAATAACGGCGTTTGGGGTTCATGGAAACAAAAAGGCAAAACCGATGCCTTCGCCGCTGAGCGTGTGAAGATGCTTCAGCACCGTCCAGCCGAAGAACTCTACGACCTTAGAAAAGACCCGCACGAGCTGAATAACCTTGCTGATAATTCAGCCCAGCAGAAAATTCTCGCGTCACTTAGTAAAAAGCTCGACGCGTGGATGAAGCAGCAGGGCGATTTGGGAATGGAAGCTGAGATGGCTGTGCCTTTGCACAAGAGCCGTGCCACCACACAGCGCAAAAATCTGGAAAAAGAGAATAAGACAAACAAAAGTTGAGCCGACATTTAGCCGCTTGTCTGCTTCAAACGAGGAGAAAAAATATGCATACAGCTAATTACACACGCCGGTGCTTTCTAAAAGCTATGGGTTTGGGGGCGGCAGCGATGGCTATGCCGAGGTGCGTCTTTGCCGCGAAAAGCAGTGCCGCCGGCGATAAGAGACCTAATGTTCTTTTCATCGCCGTGGATGATTTGCGTCCGCAGCTTGGCTGCTACGGCCATAAGCAAATGCTCTCTCCCAATATAGACCGGCTGGGTGATGAAGGTGTCATCTTTCTGCGCTCCTATTGTCAGGTTCCGGTCTGTGGTGCCTCACGTGCCAGTCTTATGACGGGCGTGCGGCCTACTGCGAATAGATTCCTCGGCTACGCTACCTGGGCGGAAAAGGACCTGCCCGGTGCGCTTAGCGTTGCGAAACACTTCAGGAACCACGGATACCACACTATCTCCAACGGCAAGATATTCCACCATCGCACCGATTGTCTGGATGGCTGGAGCGAGGAGCCATGGCGACCGAAAGGTGTCTGGACGAACTATCTGTTAGAGGAGAACAAAGAAATCGCAAAGAAAAACCTGAGCGATAAAGGCCCGCCTTTTGAAGCTGCCGATGTCCCCGATAACGCCTACTTTGATGGGATGATTGCGGATAAAGGGATTTCAGATTTGCGACGTCTGGAAAAAATGGACAAGCCGTTTTTTCTTGCGCTTGGTTTTTTCAAGCCTCACCTGCCTTTCAATGCACCGAAGAGATACTGGGATTTATATAAACGAGAGGAAATTGATTTGGCGGACAATCCTTTCAGACCGAAAGGTGCTCCCGATGCGGCTTTGCATAACTGGGGCGAGCTGCGGGCATACCACGACATTCCTTCGAAGGGGCCTTTATCGAATGAGATGGCCCGTACACTTATCCATGGTTATTACGCGTGCGTTAGTTACACCGACGCTCAGATAGGCAGGGTATTAGTTGAGCTTGAGCGTTTGGGTTTTAGAGATAACACCGTTGTGATACTCTGGGGCGACCATGGCTGGAATTTGGGTGAGCACGGCCTATGGTGTAAGCACTGTAATTTTGAGACATCTTTGCATTCGCCGTTAATAGTAAGGGCGCCGGGCGTAAAAGCCGGAGTAAGAACAAATGCTTTAACTGAGTATTTAGATATTTATCCGTCACTATGCGAATTATGTAATTTACCATTGCCGGGTCATCTGGAGGGTAAGAGTTTTGTGCCGCTTTTGAAAAATCCGAACCTTCCGTGGAAGGAGACGGTATTCAGCAGATACTTCCGCGGCGATTCGGTCAAGACCGACCGGTATCGCTACACCGAGTGGCGTGACAAGAAAGATAAAGTGTACGCACGAATGCTGTACGACCATTCTGTTGACTGGGTGGAGAATGTGAATATTTCTGAGAGGCCGGAGAACGAAGAGGTCGTCAAGAAAATGAGCAAGATGATTCGGGGACTGAGACAATAATGCAGCCGTTTACTCTTTTAATCAAGCCATCAGGTTCGGACTGCAACGTTGATTGCAAATATTGTTTTTACAAGCACCGGACGCCTGAGGTCGGCCAGGGCAAACAGTGAATGAGCGATGAGGTGCTGGAAAAACTCGTTAAAGATTATATGGAGTTGCGTTTTCAATTGGCGGGTTTTGCCTGGCAGGGGGGAGAGCCGACACTGATGGGTCTTGACTTTTATAAGAAGGTGGTTGAGCTTCAGAAGAAATACGGCAGCCCCGGCCAGGAGGTTGGCAATTCACTGCAAACCAACGCCATTTTACTGAACGATGAGTGGTGCCGGCTCCTGCACGAAAATAAGTTCCTTGTCGGCGTTAGTATCGACGGCCCTAAAGAAATGCACGACTACTATCGCCTCGACCATTCCGGCTCAGGGACATTCGATAAGGTGATGCGGGCCATTGAAATGTGCAAGGAGCATAAGGTTGAATTTAACACTCTTACCCTTCTGAATGCCCGGAATGTGGAACATCCGGACGAGGTGTTTGATTTTCTGGTCGGTCTCGGGACGAAGTATTTGCAGTTTATCCCCTGTGTGGAGCTTGAGACAGCGACGAATAAAGTTACGGATTTTTCAATCACGCCGCAGCAGTATGGCGAATTCTTGTGCAGGATATTCGACCGCTGGTATGAATATGGGCCGAGAAAGCTTAGCATTCGTGATTTTGATTCGTTCCTGTCGTATTACGTTACGGGCAAGCACACGATTTGCACATTCGACAAGCAGTGCAGTCAGTACATTGTTATTGAGCATAAGGGAGACGCATTCTGCTGTGATTTTTTTGTCGAGCCGATGTGGCGTTTGGGTAATATTTTTGAAACGCCGATAGAGAAGCTGGCCGCCAGCGGCACAAAGCGAACCTTTGCCCGGGCCAAGCAGAATATTTGTAATAAATGTCTTGTCTGCAGACACCTGGCAGTTTGTCGCGGCGGGTGCATGAAAGACAGGGCCCCGTTTGACAGGGACAACTTTGGCAGGGAAAGCTATTTTTGTGAAGGCTATAAGCTGTTCTTCGATTATGCAATACCGAGGTTTATTCAGATAGCTGCTGATATTAACGCCACCTCAGCTATCAAAAACCGTAACTTTGTCTGACGAACTCGAAACACAAGGGACATTTGTATTGGCGGATGCCGGCAATTTCGTACGAAAGAAATAATATTTGGAGAGACAAATTATGAAATCGATGAAACGCAGAACTTTTCTTGGCCGTTCGGTTGCAGCGACGACTGCACTTGGTCTTACTTCTTTTTCATCTGCTGCCCAAACATTTGTGGGGGAAAGCAGTTCAACATCGTACCGTCCCAACCCAATAGCTGTTTCGACGTATTCTTTCTGGCGGTTCAAAAGGGATTTGAAATTGCCGATTGAAACGTGCATCGATGAAGCTGCCGAGATGGGCTTCGATGGCGTTGAGATACTCCATATTCAAATGGGAGAGGAATCCAACGATTATCTTCAAAACCTCAAACGCCGGGCACTTATCAATGGTATTGACCTGTGCGGCATGTCCACGCATCAAGGTTTCGTCTCACCCGACAAAGCAAGAAGGCAGAAAAACATTGACCACACTATTAAATGTATCGAACTGGCTTACAAACTTGGTATACCTATAATACGGATTAACACGGGTAGATGGGGTACTACTAAAAGTTTCGATAAATTGATGGAGAACCGCGGTATCGAGCCGTGCCTGCCCGGATATACCGATGATGATGGTTTCAAATGGGTTATTGATAGTATTGAAAAATGCCTACCCGCCGCCGAGAAGTGCGGCGTAATCCTCGGACTGGAAAACCACTGGGGTCTGGCCCGAACCCCGGAAGGTCTGATGAGAATTGTCAATGCGATTGACTCGCCGTGGCTGAAGGTCTTGCTCGACACCGGCAATTTTCTCGAAGACCCCTACGATAAGCTCGAACAATGCGCCTCGCAGACCGTCTTTATGCAGGCCAAGACCTACTATGGCGGCGGCATATGGTACGCGCTCGATTTGGATTATCCGCGCATCGCAAGGATTATGCGCAAACATAATTTCCGCGGCTATGTGTCACTTGAATTTGAAGGACACGAAGACTACAAAACCGCTATTCCAAAAAGTCTTGCTCTGCTGCGAAAGGCCTTCAGTTAAGGCGATTCATAAAAGCGTAGCTTAAGCACGATGCACGAAGCGCGAAATCCGAAATTCGAAATTCGAAACAATATGGATACATACGCTTCCAGCAGGCGTATCAAAATTCGAATTTCAAATGTTCAAAACAGTTTTGGTCATTTGGATTTTGGTAATTCAGATTTGTTTCGTTTTTCGTGCTTCGGATTTCGTTATTCTTTTGCTCGCGTCCAAAGAGGCCTTGTTATTTGTTCTGTCTCTGTTTTACCCACCGCTCGTGTAGGTTTGTCAGGCGTTTGACGATATCGGGATTGGACTTAGCGAGGTTTTTGGTTTCGGTAGTATCCTCAGCCATATTGCTCAGGAAGGTCTCGGCTTTTGGGAGCTTGCGTCCTTTGTAATTCGTGGCCGGGCCGTTGTGGACGAGCTTCCAGTTGCCTTCGCGAACCGCCCAGTGTTTGCCTCTGCTGGTTTCCCAGTGGAGGACTTTATGTGGTGAGGGGGCATTGGGTGATTCGATAACCGGGACAATGCTCTTGCCGTCAATTTTATGTTCGGGTGGTTTAAGGCCGCAATACTCTGCTATAGTTGGCATCCAGTCGATGCTGATTGCCATCTGGTTTCGGACGGCGTTTTGTGGGATATGCCCCGGCCAGGAAACGATGCACGGCATGCGGATACCGCCTTCCCAGAGTGTAAATTTATGGCCCCGGAAGTTACCGGCGCTACCGCCGCCTGAGAAAGTCCGCTCTTCCACGGAATGGCCGTTGTCACTGAGGTAAATGATGAGGGTATTGTCTCGCAGACCTGATTCTTCGAGTTGCTTGATTACCCGGCCGACCATTTCATCCATTGTGGAAATGAAGGCCGCATACATTCGGCGTGGGGCATCGAGGTGCTGGTATTTCTTTCGCCATTTTTCTTTTCCCTGAAGCGGGTAGTGGGGCATATTAATGGCCCAGTAGAGGAAAAACGGTCGCTCCTTGTTCTCATTGATGAACTTTTTACATTCATCGACCATAAGGTCGCCGAAGAACTCTCCATCGTGCCAGACTTCCTGACCGTTGCGCCATAGGTCGTGACGATTGGGGCCCGACCAGTAGAAAAAGTGAGAATAGTTATCGATACATCCGCCCATATGTCCGAATGAAGAATCGTAGCCCTGTCCGTTTGGCATTGTCTCGGGTGTATATCCCAGGTGCCATTTGCCGACGTGGCCGGTGACATAGCCGGCGGACTTCATCATCTCTGCAATGGTTATCTGCTCGGTTGGCATACCGGCGTGGCCCGGCTGTGAGGAGACATTTCCGGGCACCCCGGCCCCCTGGGGATAACGGCCGGTCATTAACGCCGCACGTGAAGGTGAGCAGACCGGTGCGCCGACATAGAATTGAGTGAACCGTGTCCCCTCTTTGGCCAATCGGTCCAGGTTGGACGTGTAGAGGTCTTTCGAGCCGTAGCAATTGACGTCTATAGTGCCCTGGTCGTCGGTGAATATCAGGATGACATTGGGTTTGCGTACAGCCCGGCGTTGACCGAATACAGCCGCCGGGACCATCAGCGAACCGGCAGTCATTCCCAATACTTTTAAGAAGTCCCTTCTTGTTTGTTTGTTCATATCTTTGCTCCTTATCTTATTTTATCAGAAGTGCCTGATTATCTCCAATAGGAGCACGAGATGCAAGCGCAAGAAAACTCATTATGTGTTAAGCTTAAAACGAAAGATTATTGCCTATAAAAACTAATCTTAAGGTATGTAACCTAATTTCCCCCATGCGCCCCTTTGTACTCTGTGCAAATCCGGATTGTCCTGTCCCCAGTATGAATCACTGAGAGGCGGGTTCAAGGTCGTCAGCGCGGCAGTGTAGTCCATTCTGCCAATCTTTACGGTACGTGGGTCCTTCCACTTCCAGTATTCACTGTGCCCATCGGCAAAAGAGAAGTTTGTCCCGTCACCGTGTCTGGCGGTAATCTGGTCCCACCACCTTTCCTGGTAATAGTAAACGGTCCAGCTTGAGGGACTCAACCGGCCTTCGTCAAGAAAAACAATCTGCATGGAAGGATTGCGAATTTGCATCCTGTTTTTCAATGGAGGAGGAATGGCCCCTTCAATCTCATCATGGCCGTTCATATTATCAACTATGGCGTATGTTACCACCTCTGAGCGTATACCTGTTGGGCATTTGTAGAGTTTTTTATTCGGGCAATATGGAAAAAGATATCCGTTTTCGAGGCCACGCATTTTGTCTTCTTCTGATAAACTTCGCTCCCAGTATACCCAGCAGTAGTCCATGCCTTGGTGTGTATTGCCGACCACAAGCTTGTTGTTGTTATCATCGGCATACATATTCCAGGCGATGGACATTTGCTTGACGTTGTTCAGACAAACTGCGCGCTTGCCCTGCTCTCTAATCCTATTGAGTGCCGGTATAATGATTGCCATGAGAACGGCGATGATAGCAATTACAACTAAGAGTTCTATGAGCGTAAATCCCGTTAGAAAACTCCGGTGTCGTTTCCGGACGTCTGTTTCCCCGTGTCTTTCGGGCAATCTTCCGTTTTTTTTTCGATCAGGAATCTTAATTTCTAACGGAGTAAAGCCTTTTAGTTTGCCCATAATGCTGTGTCTTTATTGATTAAGTTTTGTTAGTAGTCCTTGAAATTGCTCATCCACCCCGGCCAGTCACCCGGTAGGACTCCACCGGCTATGGTCCAAAAGCTATTTGTCTCGTAGTTACGACCCCATTTCAACGTCCATAATTCCTTGAGTCCTATTCTTCGGACAGAAAAATCCAGAAAAGCGCCGTTTGTCGCTGCGTTGTGCCGGTTAAGGCAGACGCGCCTCATGTTATCACCTCTCCAATGGCCGGTACCGCTCGCTGTGTGCCCTTCATATTCCGGGGGTTGGTCATAGTGAAGGGGTCCGGCTCCGTACCATGAGCAATCCAGAAACAGCGGGATTTGATTTGTGCCTTGAACGTTGCGAGTCTTGAAGTAACCCTCTTGTGGCTGGTCTTGTTTCCTGTTATAGACCCAGCGGTTTAAGCCATAGCTGCCGTAGTCCTGCTGAGCTACGTAGTCGGCATCCAGAGATTCTGCGCCCCAGGTTCCGAACGTTCCCGTGTGTTTGTTGGGATTCGAGGCCTCCGGGCAGCATACGCTTAGCTTGCGGTCTCTGTGTTGGTCTTGCAGGACCCACCTCCATCTGCCGCTGCTGTCACCGTAGGCGAAATAGCCATCATTCTCATCCATATAAATCGAGAAGACAAGGGCCCATTGACGCAGATTTGTCTGGCAGCCGACTGCTTTTGCCTGTTTTTTTACCCGATTTAAGGCCGGCATCAGTATCGCCATTAGTAACGCAATGATGGCGATTACCACAAGAAGCTCTATCAGAGTAAAGCCTTTTTGTTGGATTCCCGCAAAGCGGGGTTCCTCAGGCATAATAGTATTTTTTTCTCCACCCACTTTCTTTGCCTCGCTGGTGCCATACTTTAAGCAAATTTAGGGATTATATCCGATATTATGGCGCAAACAGCAATGGGATGCAATTGTAAAGTGCTTGATTGGTGCATATTTCATCAAAATGGTCTACAGATTTTCCTTGACGGGAAGAGGGCAAATTTGATATAAATGAAATCGAATAAGTCTGTAGATTTGTGATATACTCCTGAAAAAATTGGTATTTTCAATTGAATTAGCTTCGCGGGAAGGTAAATGTACGAGGTACAAAGTTGTAACCGAGACTTTGCAGTTGGCCGTTAAGATTTTTTACATTTCAAATTAACAATTAATATTTGGTTTTTGATGGAAGGAGGTAGTAGCAAGTCGAAAGAATTTTCCTGGGCAGGCACCGAATTTAGTGAAGGTGCGAATTTTTGGTTGTTTTATTGAAAACAACAAGTGTTTTGGTGTGTGGCCAGAGCATAATTATTTAACTTTTTTTGCAAGGAGTACTATTATGTCTAAGAAGTTGTTTTATTTGGTTTCTTTTATTTTGGTACTGGCTCTGGCCGGTACAAATGCGGCCTTTGGTGCCTTCACTGTTGAGGTCCGAGTCGCTGCCACCAATGATGATGCCGAAGAGAAAGTCGTGGGTGGCGGTATGGAACTGGGAAGCAGTGACCTGGAGCTGGGCCATGAAGGCGAAGCCTCGCCGGATACCCTGCAAATTGTTGGTGTCCGATTTAGGGGCGTAGATATTCCTAAGGGTGTTGCAATCAAGAAGGCATGGGTGCAGTTCACAGCCGATGATATAGATAATCCTTACCATTCCCCCCCTGTGTCTCTTATCGTCGAGGGCGAGCTTAGTTCCAATCCCGTTGAATTTAGTTCAACTACAGGTGACATCAGCTCCAGGGCCACAACGACGGCGTCGGAGGTGTGGGATATACCGCTGTGGGGGTCCGTCCGTGCGGCAGGTCCGGATGAGCGTACTGCTGACATCTCTTCTATCATCCAGGAGATAATCGACCAGGACGGTTGGGCAGCCGGCAATGCGATGGTGGTGCTCATTAGAGACAACCCGGACAATCCCTCCCAGGGAACTCGAGAAGCCGAGGCTTTCGACGGGGACTCTTCTATGGCGCCGCTGCTGCATATAGAATATGCGGTTAACTATGCTACTGAGCCGGACCCGGCTGATGGGGGTATAGGTGGGCCCGCGCCGCTTCTGCAGTGGACCAAAGGAGAAACTGCCGTGTACCACGATGTGTACTTCGGCACCAATCCGGATTTGGGGCCTGATGACTATATGGACCGCTGGACCTGGGCGATGTACTGGCACGTTCCTCTTTTTACTACAGGTACCACTTACTACTGGCGGATCGATGAGGTCGAGGCTGACGGCACTACGATTTACACAGGTAATGTCTGGAGCTTTCTTGCTGCACCATCTATCGCCTATAGCCCCAACCCGCCTGATGGTAACAAAACTACACTCCCTGATGCAGTCC
>JBGVTO010000318.1:0-8294 GCA_041862635.1 Phycisphaerae bacterium
AGTGCGGGATAATTTGGTGCTGGACACGCCAAAAAGCATTATCTGTCAAGCCAGACAAGGTTTTGAACATTTACATTTGTTAAATTTGGATTTGTTTCGTATTTCGATATTAGGATTTCGGATTTCACCAGTCCCTGGATGTCGTAAGCTGCAGCGCAGCAAGGACTTAGAGCCAGCCAGCCCGAATCCCTGCATGCCTTAGGCAGGGAACCGTTTTGAACATTTAATTTTGTGTAATTTGGATTTGTTTAGGATTTAGGATTTCGAATTTCGGATTTCAGACTACCATATGCAACCTTGGGCTACGATCTATGAAATACGCAATACGCGATACACAATACGCAATACTCGCCAACTGTCGTCTGTCAACTGTCGTCGGCACCTCTACATCTGTCGAGAACCCTCTACAAATCAACCCTTTTTATGCAAAACAAACCCAATCTTGTCCGCCGTAGGCGGATTGCAAATGTTTATGATACAATGGTTTATAAAAATAAATCCAATTGGACACTTGGTGAAAACAAACCCAATTCAAACCCAATCAAAGCCAATTTCCGAAAAGCCCAAATGAATGTAAACTCACTTATAACAAAGGATTACAGAAAAAAAGATGATTTCGCAGTCCAAAAAAACAAACCCAATTCGAACCCAATTTCCAAAAGGCCAAAATGAGCGCAAACGCTTTTTCACAAAAGGATTATGAAAATATAAGCGATTGGACACTTGGTGAAAACAAACCCAATTCAAACCCAATCAAAGCCTGTCCTGCCTGTCCCTTACCAAATAGGTTTCTGCCGTCATTTGGTTTGGGAAGCGCAGCCTGCCCTGAGCGTAGTCGAATGGGTCGAATGGGCCAATTTCAGAGGCCCATAAGCTCACCAAAGGCCTGCCCTGAGCCACGCCGAAGGGAATGGCAGGAAAATAAGGCTGTCGTGGCCGCTCATCGCCGGCCTGAATATCAGCTACTAATTTTGAGGACTCGGTTTATAAGGCGTTTCTTCAATTTGACTGTCCGATTTTTTACCCACCTTGGGGTCGAGTTTGGCTTTGATTATCTCTTTGGACCAGGCTGTCTTTATGAACTTTTGCGGCCGTATTTTGACCGGGCCGTTCACGAATTCCGGAATGTTATAGACGATGACGCGCGATTGGTGATATTCCGGGTCTTTTTGCGGCAAAAGAAACGGCTTGCTGAAATTGCCGTTGGAATCGAAATAGCTAAAATAAGGATGGGTGCATATCCCATCCTGGCGTTTACTGCTGAATACGACCCAACGGCCGTTGCTGGACCAGCAGTGGTAACTGTCTGTTTGGTCGCTGTTTATTTTCTCTGTTTTGCGAAATTCTTTTGTTTTAGTATCAAGCAGATACAAATCACAATCTGCGTTATATATTGTAAAATTGCCATATTCTGACATGCAGAACAGAATATATTTCCCATCAGGTGAGGACTTTGGGTGGGCAACGCTCAAACCCAATTCGCTTGCCATCAAGACGGCCTCAATGTCGCCCCATAAATCTTTTTCAATATCGTATGAGATGCGCATCAAATCGTATTTCATTTTTTGTAGGGGATGTTCATCCTTGTCATAAATGTCCAGCCCGGGTGAGCTGCAAAAGTAGAGGTATTCGCCGTCAGGAGACCATTCTGGATACGTTTCCAAACGTTCGGAAGTCGATATTTTGGGTGATGTTGTGATTGTCTTGGTTATGACGTTATAAAGGAGAAGGTCGGAAGCTCTATCGTAAACATCGAGGCTTCCACCCACAGAATGAAATACCTGCCTTACAATATTGGAAGAAAAAGCAATGACTTTTCCGTTCGGATGCCATGATCTATATGCTGTAGCGTGATTAAAGGATGTTGAAGTATCCACTTTATGGATTTCGTTATCGTATGCAAGTATCATTGAGGTGCCAACTGCCCCGGCCCGCATATGAAATATCATTCGGTCCGGATTGTAATTATGAAAAGAATGGCAATTGATACAATTTTTTCCCATCGTCCTGTTCAAGACAATGGGACGTTCATCATAGCTGCTCAAATCGCGTTGATATATACCCAGCTTATCCCAATATATATACGTGGGCTTCATTAGCCGGTAAACCAAATGTGTTTCGATGTTTTCTTTAGCAATTTCGTTCTCAATGGGGGTGAAACGACCCCATTTGCTATTATTATCTTTGATAAAAACAGTTATAAGCAGCGACTTTTCACGATTCTGATTTAACAATTTTTTCCATGGTTTTGTAGGTATCCTGATGTTAGGAGTTCGGCTGAATATATCGATATTCTCGCCGTTCTCAGATGAAATTTGAACATAATATGCAGTTGCCTTTTCTTTGATGATAAAGTTGGTCGGTGCAATATTAGGAGGGAGGGTTATTTCGGTATAATCCGGAGTTATGGCCGGTTGTCTTTCGATTGATGTGCAATTTTCGAGATTCGGCTTCTTGCTTGTGCAGCCTGGAAATAATATCACCGCTGCAATGCAGACAAAAAGTAAAATAACAAAAACTCTTAATCGGTGCATATAATCACTCCTCGGGCTTGTAATAGTATAATCCATAAAACCAGTAAGTATCTCTGTATTTTTTAAGGTCACTGTATGCTGCTTTTTTATCCAACTTATGCTTTGCCATAATGTTATTAAAATTATTGAATTTGCGAATTGTTTCTTCTGAAATTTCTTTGCCCGGCAAAGTAACACCCTTACCACCTGTGAGCTGATTATAGATAAGCATAGCCTCTTCGAAATGACGTGGAATTTTAGGGTTGTCGAAATAATTCAATCGGTGGAGGTGCTTTGTAAAACGACCAATCTGTCCATCCAGCAGGCAGTATGCCATGAAATATTCAAATGCCATTTTGTTCTTTGTATTCTTTAATAGCTCCTCCAGACACAGCTCCGGTTCGGTGGACGAGACAAGAAAATCGGTTTCCGGCATAGTGCTTTTGAGGTATTGATATCGGGGATTTGCCCAAAAATCGTTACTGTTTGAAAGGTACTTTTGATATTCTATCGCCCATTTTTTATGCCAGATGGTTTTCTGTAACATTTTCAGATATTTAGCGGCGATGTCATGCTTTTCTTTCAGCAGATTTACCAACGCAAGGCGCTGAAGATTCCACGCTGTGTTTCCATTGGCAGCTATGGCTTCATAGGCCCACTGTTCTGACGTATTTATGAGACCGAGGTCAAAAAATACATCACTGAGCTGAAGCGCAAAAGGACCGCGCAAGCTCTCTTGCATGAAAAGACCATCACTGCCGAAAAGTTGTGTCACGCTGAACATTTTGTCGCATAAAAGGCCACAATGGTATAGTGCTCTATTGACCTGATATTGGATGATATTGCTAATCGGAAGCCCCTGTTTTGCGAGTTCGAGCACTTTTTTCCATTCTTCGAATCGCGCATAATGGTCGATCAGGAAGAAATATTTTTTGTTTTTGTCATATGAATACAATGCTGCTGCGACAACGAAAAAGATGATAATGGAGCCTTGAATTAGCTTTATTGGAATAGAACGGCCGAACAGAAACTTGTTCCAAAGTTTGTTTTCGTTCTTTTTGCCGGTTCCGACACATTTTTGCTCGAAAAAAACAATAGGGAGAATGAGTGGGAAAAATGCGTACAGCGCCCACGACAGCCAGGTCAAGCTATACGTATTATATGACATAAGGTGCATCGCATAGGCGTCTCTAACATTTATAATAAATAAAGTTGAGGCTCCGATATAAGGAAACAATCCCGTAAATATGATGTAAAGCAAAGGCAGCACAATCCGGCGATGAAGTAGAATCTCATAGAGTATGATTACGATTGAAAAGATGAAAGCCTGGCCGGCAGTTAAATAATATAATATTGCCTGAAGAATGATATAAGACAGAAATCGCAGCGTGCTGTTTGAAGGAGCAAGGCGGATATAGATATTGACACTGAGTAAAGCCCAGAGTAGTCCCAGCGTCAGAACAAGCGGAAATCTGTAGTTACTATGTAAGGCCAGAAGAAAAGCCGATGGTATCCAATGCAGATAAAGAATCGGCTGATTTTTGCAAATTGACCGGATGAGCAGCTTTGTATTCCAGGCGACAAAAGCGAAAACAAGAACAAGCAGCAAGGCTCCTGTCCACGAATAATAAAAAAACTGTGAAAAGAACCTGGAGATGAGCTCGTTTGCTCCTCCGGGATAGCTGAAAAATTCTTTAATGAAATATTTATCAAAGAAAAAGACGGGTTCCTGAGATTGGTAGATGAGTTTAGGTTCTATTCGCAATAGTAAGTAAATAAAATAAAAAGACAGAAGAATAGTCGTAAACAGCAAGGACCAGATTTTATCCTGAGATTTCCCGTTTGGTACTTTCTGCAACGCCTTTTCGCCTTTAGATTCTACCATACTATCAAAATCCTGCTATTTATCACCAGCTAACTGAGCAATCCAAGCTGATATACATTTCACATCTGCCCGACGTGTACTTTTATTTTGTTTTGCACATCCAGCCAGGACATTTTATCCGTCCGGCCCCAGGCTTTAGCTGTGGCAACCTTTATCGCCGTTCCCAGCGCAGAACCGGCATCGGATTTGTCTTTAAGGCCTTTTAAAAAACCGCCCAATAAATAATCGCCACAGCCGACCGTCGATAATACCCTTCCGCAGCCAATACATCGGCCCTGCCAGGCGCCTTTCTTCGTAACGACTACGCCGCCCTTTTGGCCGCGACTTATCACAACAATCTCAACTTTGTCCAGCAGCTTACGACCGGCCTTGACCAGACCTGCAGGACTATCCGTTACCTGCTCACCCAACAGCTCCCGCAATTCCTCTACATTCGGCTTTATCAGCCAAGCTGTGCCGGTCTGAAGAATCCGCCTCAAAGCAATTCCATAGGTATCCACTACAATTTTGGCACCACGCTCTCCGCACGATTTTATAATCCGAACTACATCGCCAACAAATTCATCTTCCGGCATCACCCCGGCAAAAACACAAACACCGCCTTTGTGCACTATCGCTCTTAAATCAGCCTCCAATTTTCTCAGCGCTTTTCTCGAAGCCAATTCACTTCTATTGCGCAGATGCATCTCCCTGTCATTGGCCGTATCGACAACGGTTATATTTCGGCGTGTACCACCGTCAACCGCAGTCATTTTAACCTTAACCAGCCCTCCCAGCGACCGCATAGCTTTCAGCATTTGCTGGTAATCATCCCGGCCCCATAGGCCGGCTGCAATGCTTTTTTCTCCCATCCATGCCAGAGCCCGTGAAATATTCATTGCCTTACCTGCCGGTTGAAATGTGGTTGTTTCGATTTCCCTGTGCAGCCCCCACTCCAGCCCTTCTCCATAGCAGAGAATATCCCACGCCGGAGACAACCCCACAGTTATAAGTGAAAAATTTCTATTCATGCTATATGCTATCCGCTGCACGCAGTACGTTATTTGAGTTTGCTCCCAACTGCCCACAGGCCGCGTGAATATTGCTGCCCTTTTTTAATCGTATAGTAGTCTCGATGCCGGCCTCTTCAATGACTTTAGCGAACGCCGACTTTTTTTCTCTGCTGCTGCCTGTGAATTCGCAGCCGGCGTGAGGATTATATTCGATGAGGTTCACATTACACTTGATACCTCGCAGCAATTTTACAAGCAGCTCGGCGTGCAGCGTCGAATCGTTCAGTCCTTTTATCATAACATATTCAAACGTAACGCGTTCTTTTGTTTTTTGCTGATAGGTTTTCACCGCGTTGAGCAGTTTCACAATCGGATATTTCTTGTTCATGGGCATTAACTTGCTTCGTAAATCATCCGTTGGAGCATTCAGCGAAACTGCCAGGCGGGGGTGTAAATTTTCATCCGCCAGCTTTTTTATAGCCGGAGCTATGCCGCACGTGCTGATAGTCAAATGCCTTATGCCGATGTTCTTACCTGCCGGTTCATTAAGTATCCGCACCGACTTGACTACTGCCTCGTAATTCTCAAGTGGTTCGCCCATTCCCATATACACGACATTGCTGATTCTGCCTGTATCCTTCTGGACGGTGTTTACCTGGTCAACGATTTCCCCTGCCGTAAGGTTTCGCCGGAACCTTATCTTTCCGGTGGCACAGAACACGCATTTCATCGCACAGCCGACTTGAGTCGAAATGCAAAGCGTCTTTCGACTACCATCGAGCAACAGCACAGTCTCAATCCTGTTGCCGTCCCCCAGGCCAAACACGTACTTGACCGTTCCATCTTTGTCGGTCAATATGTTATGGGTTTCAAGATGGGAGCTATAGTAGTTTTGCTCGACCAGCTGCTCTCTAAAGGTCTTGCTCAGGGGGGTAATTTGAGAAATCTCTGCAGCATCTTCTACATGGATGAAATGAAAGATATAGCCTCCCAGATACTTTTTCTGCTTCATCCCCACAACTATCTGTTCAAGCTCGCCGAGTGTTTTTTCTTTGAGGTCTGTGCTCATAATGGGGAAAGTTTACCAGATTTGAACCTGCCTGTCGAATTTGCACACGTCTAATGAAACAAAAAGTGTCGGATGGTACTTTCGCAGCAATCTTAGCTTCGTCCCGACGCATGGATGCGAGATATCACTCATCCGCATTATCGGTTGAGACGTACCCTCGCTGCCCCTCACTTACATAAGCCGGCTCCGATGAGCTCTCGCTTTCCGATTTCTCTGCCTGGCTCTCCGCTTCCATCCGCTCGCGGACACGCTCATACTCCTCTAATGTCATCATAATTTCACGTGCCTGACTGCCCTTATATTCGCCGAGTATTCCCGCCCCGGCCATCATCTCGATTATGCGTGAAGCTCTGGCATAGCCGATACTCAGTCTTCGCTGAAGCAGCGACACACTACCACGCCCTGTCTCCAGAATAATCCGAACCGCATCATCGAACAGCTCGTCTTTTATCATTTCAGACGTATCCAGCTTCTTGAGCTGAGTCAGCTCAGGATGGAATTGCGGCTCGGCAACATCCTTAAGGTGTTTAACAATTCGCTTTATCTCTATCTCATCGACAAAAGTGCCCTGAGCGCGGATCAGGTCACTTGTACCTGGTTTTAGAAACAGCATATCACCCTCACCAAGCAGCGTTTCCGCTCCGTTCTGGTCAAGGATAATTCGGCTGTCCATCCTTGCTGCAACGCGGAAACCAATCCTGGTCGGCATATTAGATTTTATCAGCCCCGTAACAACTGTCGCCTGAGGCCGCTGAGTAGCTAAAACAATATGAATACCGACCGCCCGGCTCTTCTGCGCAAGGCGAACAATATAAGCTTCTATCTCCTTCGGTGCCGTCATCATTAAATCCGCAAGCTCATCGATTACTATCACAATATACTGTATTCTCTTTGGAATCTTTGCTTCTTCCTCGGCGCTGCTCGGGTTAAACCGCTTAATGACCTCCTCGGCGCCGAGCCTGTTATATTCAGCAACATTCTTAACCCTTGCCTCGGACAGCAGGGCATAACGCTCATCCATCTTCACAGTGGCCCATTCAAGTATCTGAACAGCCGTTTGGGTTTCGGTAACTATCGGACACATCAGGTGCGGAATAGTATTAAACGCCGTCATCTCGACCATCTTAGGGTCAATTAGAATCGTCTTTACCTCGTCCGGCCTTTTCGTAAGCAATATGCCTGTTATGATACTGTTTATACACACACTTTTACCCGAGCCGGTCGTGCCGGCGATAAGCAAATGCGGCATCTTGGTAAGGTCCGAAACGAGTGCTTCTCCGGAAGAATCCTTGCCTAAAAACAGCGGTATCTGCATCTTATGCGGCCTGCTGCCCGCTAATTCCATCATACTCTTCATACGCACTTTTTCTTTTTCGCTGTTTGGTACCTCAATGCCTATCGTATGCTTACCCGGCAGGGGGGCTACAACCCGAACCGCCCCGACACCCAGCGCACGAGCCATATCGTTCGCTAGCGCTGCTATCTGGCTGACCTTAACACCTGCCGCAAGTTCCAGTTCAAACATTGTCACAACCGGCCCGGTATCAGCCGCAACAACACGAGCATTAATATTAAACTCAGCCAGCAATTTCTCCAGCGCAGCCGCTTTTGCCTTGACGACTTTACTTTGCACCGCAGCAAAGCTATACTCCGGCTCAGCCAGCAGCTCCAATGGTGGTAGGATATAATCCTCATAGCTCGTCGGCGCATAAGGTTCACTCGCCTTGCGCACTTGCCGTGATATCAACTTCAATCCTCTGGACTGTTCTGCCCCCTCAACCCTCTCTTTAAGCTTAGCGCCGCCGAGTTGTGCAATAGACAACGACGGACCGGAC
>JBGVTO010000319.1:0-5534 GCA_041862635.1 Phycisphaerae bacterium
AAGAGACATCGAAGGCGTTTTCGGCGATGGCAAATGGCGGCTGCTTAAAGCCATCGATAACACAGGCTCATTGACTGCAGCCAGCGAGTCGCTCAGGATAAGCTATCGAAAGGCCTGGGGTGACCTGCGAAAAGCGCAGGAGGCTTTGAATATCGCTTTAGTAGAAAAACAGCGAGGCGGTATCCTTGGTGGCCAAACCGCTCTAACTGAGCAAGGCAAAAAATGGGTCAAAGCATATACGAGATTTCGTGACGACATCGAAAAAGTGGTAGAAAAGGCTTATGAAAAACATATCAAGGCACTTCTAAAATGAGCAAAATCCCCAAGGTTACATCTGGTCCTGCTTTGTGTTCTGCTTTTAGCCTTGTCGAAGTGCTGGCCGTTATCTCTGTGATAGCTTTGCTAATTGGCCTTATTTTGCCGGCGCTGAGCCGCACGAGGTCCATTGCCAAACAAACGGTTTGCCAAAGTCGATTACGTCAGTGGGGATTGGCCTTCGAAATCTACGCCTTGGAAAACGACGGTTATTATCCTCACATCGACGGCCGAGACCGCACGTCGAGCAATCCACGGACAGATGCCGAACGTGCAGACTATTATTTCGGCTGGATCGATGTGCTCCCTCCCCTGATGGGAGAAAAAGCCTGGCGAGACCACGATTATTGGCAGCGTCCCGGCATAAAAACAGTATTCCAATGCCCATCCGCCAGGCTTGCACCGGATAAAAGTTACAAATACAGGCCCAGAAGAAGCGGTTACTTTTCCTATGCAATGAACTCCTGCCTCGAACTTGACGAAAACTGCTGGCCTCCTCACGGATATAAAGGTACAGACTGGCTTATGCCCAATTTTTTGAAAACAACATCCATAAGCAATCCCCCTCGCCTAATCCTTTTGTTCGACCAACTGCTCGACCCGGAAAAAGGTTATGGCGGCAAGAAACATAATCCCACAGCGGGACAGTACTGCGGCAGCTATCCCAAGGCTTTCAGCGCTCGCCATGCTAAACCCGGTGGATTGTTAGGCGGCTCCATTCTATATTGCGACTACCACGTCCAGTGGAAAGCTTCGGTGTGGAAACCGGATTGGCCCGAAGATTTGGAGGTACCACCCCTCGGTGACCCCGACTGGTACCCTTGAGCATTAAAGAAACCGGCATAAGGAAAAATACTTTTTGTTATGTTAAAAATTCCTGAGTTCTGCAAATTTAGAAAGGAGCAAAGTGATGAAAAGAATGTTAATGATTATTAATATTCTAACTATACTCACACTGGTTGGCACAGTGCAGGCTGATGCGCTCTCAATCTACGAAATCCAGCACACCACTGATGCTAACGGCATCAGCCTTCAAAATGGCAACATCATCGATTGTCTCGGCGGAATAGTTACTCACAAACCTCACACAGGAAGACCAAGACTTATTATTCAAGACCCGAACTATCCTGATGGCTGGAGTGCTATTCAGGTGAAAGACTTGTATAGCACTGGAGTTTTTGTTGATGTAAATGTCGGAGACTGGCTTTCTTTCACCAATGTTATGGTTGAGGATAATAAGGGTACTACGTTTTTACAGTACATAAGAGACAACAACGCCAGCTTTTCGATAGTCAGTACAAACAATCCTCTACCGATACCAAAGGTTGTAAAAATTGATGAGATTGCCGGGCCTCTTGAGGGCCTTAATGCATGGGTTGTACCGGACTATAATGCCGAAAAATATGAGGCAATGCTGATTAAAATCATAGATGTTTATGTTCAGGATACCGGTTATGGAAAGGCTTATGATAATTATCTGCTTGCCAGCAACGTTGACCCCAACCTTACCTGCTGGGCCTCTGACTATATGAATGCCGACAAAGACAAAGGCCTAATTTATCACCCTTATATAGAAATAGGCCAAAATTTCTGCGGCGTAACCGGCGTCCTCGAACAATATACTGGAGAGAAAGAAGGTTTTTACTATGATTATTATCAGTTACTAACAACCAGCACCGAGGCTTTCGCTATCGACCAGACCGCTGATTTTGACGACGACTGTGATGTTGACTTCGCCGACTTCAACATTTTCGCCGAACATTGGTTGCAAACTGGATGCTCAGAACCCGATTGGTGCGGCGGAGCGGACCTCACTAAAGAGAAGCCGGATGGACTTGTGGACACCTTTGATTTATTAAAATTCGCTCAGCTTTGGCTTGAAGGCAGGTAAGAGCTATGATATAACCTTAACGGAACAAACAAAGATTTAATTTAAGGAAAGATACAAATGAAGAAAGAGAATATTTTAGGAATCCTGTTTTTTGGTGGCTTGTGGGGTATCTCCGAAGCTGTTCTGGGTGGTGCCTTGTATCGTGCGGCTGTGCCCTACGCATCGGTTCCTTTAACTATTATAGGCTTTATCGTGATGAGCACCGCTAAGATATATTTCCCGCAGAAAGGCACCGCGACGCTTATCGCCGCCTGTGCGATGTTGTACAAGTTTTTGAACGTCCCGTTTTTTGCCTGTCATCTCTTGGGCATTCTTCTGATGGGCATCTGTTACGATTTGTTTTTTAGCGTATTTAAGATAAAGAGCCGATCGCTCTCTGCAGCGGCAGCTACCTATTTAAGCTACGCATTTTTTGGTCTGATGATCACTTATGTTTTCCAGTATGAGCATTGGGTGCAGGGTGGATTCACTGAAGTGCTGCGACACGTCGGAATCAGCGGCAGCATGGCAGCTCTGGGATGCGCGGTTTTAGTGCCGTTGAGTTTTTGTTTTGCCGAACGGCTCAAGGCACATTTTGTCACGCCGTTTAACTTACGATTGCAGTTGGTCTCGGGCGGGGTATTGGCAGCTACTGCCGGATTGTGGGTCTTCAGCATAACGACATATATCTTTTTGAATTAACAACCACGCCGGTAAGTCTCTTAACGGCTATCATAACCAAGAAAGTTCCCGATGGTATCAACGCAAAACAGGCTTATTTTGTGGACTGGCCCAAAACACAGCGGCAAAACCACCAGCGCTACGAAACTTGCACAAATCGCCAGTGCTGAAGGATTTGACGTCGCAGGACTGTTGTCGCCTTCCCTTTACCGTAGCAGTAAATTGCTGGGATTCGACATCCTTGACTTACAAAGCCAAACGCGAGCACCTCTGGCAAGACGTAAAACAAGCCAAAGCAAAGCCGGGCCGTTCACTTTTATCGCCGATGGACTAAAACTCGGCAATGCTGTCCTGAGCGCAGAAGCCACGAAATCTGCTGACCTTGTCATTGTCGATGAATTCGGGCCATTGGAACTGAACAACCGGGGCTGGCGCAAGAACGTAGATTCGTTATTGATTTCGAGCAATGCCGTTGTATTACTTGTCGTTCGCCGGGAATTAGCCGACACAGTTCGACAGGTATATGCAAATGTCCCCTGCCAGGAGCTTGCTGCAACTGAGGATAACTCCATTGATGAAGTTATCACTATGTTCAAAAATCGCCGTCATCACATTGACGGACTTCGCTATGCGGGAACCAAGAAAATGTTTAAGCTTGATGGAATGTTGATGATTGGTTCTGCCGGAAGCAATGTGGGCAAGACAGAACTGGCCTGCACAGTCCTTAGAAAATTCAGCAAGACCGGTGATATAATAGGAATAAAGGTTACTACTATAAAGGACAAAGACGGCCAATGCCCTCGCGGCGGTGAAGGCTGCGGGGTCTGCTCTTCGCTGGAAGGCGTCTATTGCATTACGGAAGAGACCGATAGCAGCTCAGGTAAAGATACAACAAAACTTCTAAGTGCCGGTGCAAGCCGGGTTTTCTGGCTTCGCGTTCTCAAAGAGCACCTTCAGGAGGGGACAACCGCCCTGGTGGACATCATCGGCCCTGATGCCGTTTCAATTTGCGAATCAAATTCACTGCGGCAAGTGGTCGAGCCGGGACTTTTCCTGATGGTCAGGAACCGTAATTTGAAAACCTGGAAAAGCTCAGCCCGACAGGTAAAAAAATATGCGGACAGAATTATAGTCTCAGATGGCAGCAGATTTGATTTTGACCTCGACAGGATAAAACTTAGAGACGGCAAATGGATAATACAGGCGCAGGCAACGTTCCGTGGCCAAAGCCCTGGAGCGTCGGCGACAGCGATAATTATGGCCGGCGGAGGCAGCAGCCGAATGGGCACTGACAAATGCATGCTGCCGATTAAAGGGCAATCTATGATAGAGGCAATCTGCGAGCAGCTCCGCGGCTCTTTTGACCAGATACTCATCAGTGCCAATGAAGTGGACAAGTTTGCGTTTCTTGGGTTCGAAGTTATCCCGGACAAAGTGCCGGAACAGGGGCCTTTGATGGGTATAGCTTCGGCCCTGGAGGCCTCGGCCAACGAACTCAATTTCGTAGTTGCCTGCGATATTCCAAAAATAAACCTGGCCTGTGTAAACAGGATGCTCACCGAAGCCCTTGAAAGCCAGGCAGACATAGTCGTCCCAACCACAGGCGAGGAAAAATACGAACCGCTCTTTGCTATCTACCGCAAAAGTGCGCTCGAAGCCATAAACAAAGCACTCTCATCAGGGAAACGTAAAATAACCGATGTATTCACCCTGTGCACGGTCAAGCATATTGAGTTGGACGACACAGACTGGCTCATAAACCTCAATACAATGGCTGAGTATGAAGAATTCCAAAAAAAGCTGATTTGATGTGCAAAGTTACGCAGAAACGAAATCCTAATAGAGGTACGAAGCACAATGGCTCACGAAGGTCTTTGGGAACAGCTTGACAAACTCGACGGCACCAAAACAGCACAGCGGGCAAAGTGCCAATATCTCAGAAGCCCTGAGCGTTACATTATTACCCTTCTGAATACCGAGTATGTGGTCAATCTTTCGGACAGGAATATCTTTTCCGCCCGGTCCGGCTCGCCACAGTCCGCAGGACACCTGACGGTGGAACCTGCTGAGTTCCTCGAACAGCTTTGCATTCTTGCATATTTGATAAATGCCCAGGATTTGCCGCTCACCGACAAACTTGTCGGAGCCGAAACTTTACGGGGCGGACAGTTCTTCTTTAGAGGCCTGCACAGCCTTCCTACTAAAAAGTTAGAACAAGCCTTTGGCAACCGTCCCGAAGTTTTACATCATGTTTCAGCGCAGTTCGATGCCGAACGATGTGAATTTGGCGATGCCTCAATTCGGTTGTATATATTGCCTCGGCTGCCGCTGACCATAGTGATTTGGCGCCGCTGTGAGGAATTCGATGCCAGAGCTTCAATACTATTCGACCAGACCGCAGCTTCTCAACTACCATTGGACGCCTTGTTAGCGGCTGCGAATCTGACAGTAGATGCATTAGCCAAGGCCGCAACTGAAAGCAGTTAAATAATCAGTAAGTAGCAAACAATGAGCAGTTAACTAACTAATCACCACTCACTAATCACCAATCTGCAAATATTAGCACCTAAACTCTTGACAGCTTCTCACAAAGCTGTTAGATTCTTGGCCCATAACGTATATTGAATCTATTTTCTCAGACATGGGAGCTCATACGGCCGATAAAAAG
>JBGVTO010000320.1:0-3812 GCA_041862635.1 Phycisphaerae bacterium
GAGATTGGAACGTACAGCAGGTGGACTTGTCAGGGGGTATTATTCAGAGGACGGCACTACGTGGGAGCGGTTCAATTTGATACAAGTCCGCATGGATATGCCCATCTACGTAGGCCTGGCGGTGACCAGCCATAACAATGCTCTTACGTGTGAGGCCAAATTCTCAAATGTCAGCTTCCCCGACACGAGTGTTGAACCGCAGTGGACCGACCAGGATGTCGGTATGCTCAGTAATGAGGCTGAACCTATGTATGTGTCTGTGGAAGATGGTAGCGGCACGGCTGCTATGGTGTACCACGATGACTCCAATGCTGCTTTGATAGACACGTGGACAGAATGGAATATCGACCTGAAAAAGTTCAGTAATGCCGGTATTGTTCTGACCGATGTCAGCAAACTGTCTATTGGCTTTGGCGACAAGGAAAATCCGCAGCCTGGTGGCTCGGGTCTGGTGTTCTTTGACGACATTCGGCTGTATCTTGACAGTCTTCTTGCGTCAGTTATCACGATCAGTCCTGTTGATACTTTTGAAGCGACCGGCGACAACGGCACGATAGTTTCAATTAATGGCGTTGCCGTTGCTGACCTGATTCTCGGGACAACGACATTTGCCGGTGACCCGAAGCATGCGCATTTCCCACCTGAGGATGCAGACAACTTCGATCTAAGTGTTGGGGCCAGTGCCGACGATCAGGCCTATGTGCAAACCATGTTTGCTATGCCGGTTACCACTATTTTCATCATCGAGAAGGGCGGCAACGACACAGGTTATATGCAGGCTTTAGATGAAAACGGCGAGCCGCTTGATGAGCCGACTCCATTTTTACCTGCTGACTTTAAGGATACAGGCCTCATAGGAGTTCAAGATCAGAAAGTCGCCGCTGCTGTTATTGCGCTGGAGGTTCCGGTTTATGGTATTAGGATCCTTCCGCCGGATGACAAGGCCTTAGGCTTTGACCCGACCAGCGTTTCGGGCGTCCCCGCTCAGTAACTTGTATGAAGTTATTGTCGGTCAGGTATTTTGCTGATATCGAGAGATTTTCCTTGACGGGAAAGTGGATGATTTGGTATAAATAACCTTGGTGAAACTTGTGTGCGCCTATGAGGGTGCTTGCGGATTCTGCCCCTCATAACGGTGTAATCTTAATAGTTCTGCGAATTGAGGAGGAGTTATTGTGTATTATGCGAGGCAGAGCTGGAAAGCAAAACTTGTGCCTTGCAGATAAGATATTGTGCATTTCAATTAACAATCTATATTTTTTGAAGGAGGATTATTATGTCAGAGAAAAAATTTGTAAAAGCCTTACTTTGTCTGGTAGTAGCGCTTAGTTTCTCAGCTACCGGAGCCCTGGGGGACAACATACTATTTATAGTGAATGCCGACCGAGCCGGCTTCTCCAATGACACTTTGATAGGTGATTTTCTTGAAAGTCTTGGACACACGGTAACGTATTTTGATGACACTGAGGATGAAGCAGCCACGGAGGCTGCCGCTGCCGCCGCGGATTTGGTCTGGATTTCCGAGTCGATCGGTTCCAGCAACGTCGCCAACGAAATCACAGAAATAGAAGTTCCAATGGTCGTCGGCGAGCCTTACTGCTGGGATGAGATGGGCATGACACGTGCTGGCGGTTCAACAAGCGATGTGGCAACTACAGATATAACAATCGTCAGTCCCGGGCATTTTTTGGCCGCAGGTCTCAGTGGAACAGTGCCCGTTCTGACTGATATCGCGGGCTCAGCAGGCACGGCCCAATTTGCCAATGGCGACGCAGGGGGTGATGCCACCGTCATTGCAACAGCCACCTTAGCTGACGGCCAGACATACGATGTTATTCTTGTTTACGAAAAGGGAGCTGCGCTGGCTGTACCTGCTGCAGATGGCAGTGGCCCGTTTGCAGCGGATCTTCGCATCGGTATGTTCTTTCACTATTACGCACATGATGTATTGAATGATAATGCTTATGCACTGATGGAAGCGGCGGTTAAATATGTGCTGGGTGTGAAAACTCAGGCCAGAAACCCCGACCCACGCGACCGTTCCCTCTATGCGGACACCTGGGCAACCCTTAGCTGGTCGCCGGGAGATTTGGCTGTTTCGCACGATGTGTACTTCGGTGACAATTTCGACGATGTGAACGACGGCGCCGAAGGCACATTCCAGGGCAATCAGACCTCGACATTTCTTGTTGTCGGCTTTCCCGGATTTCCTTTTCCGGACGGCCTCGTTCCGGGCATGACTTACTATTGGCGAATCGATGAGATCAATGAAAACGAGCCTAATAGTCCCTGGAAAGGCAATGTCTGGAGCTTTTCGATTCCACCCAAGACCGCCTATGGCCCCGACCCGGCTGATGGTGCCGAGTCAGTAGAGGCGGATGTGCAGCTTAGCTGGACGGGAGGTTTCGGTTCGAAATTGCACACCGTGTACTTTGGCGACAATTTTGACGATGTTGACAATGCCGCCGGGGGTCTTCCTCAGGGAACGACAACCTATACTCCAGGCGCACTTAAATTGGCTAAGACTTACTACTGGCGGGTCGATGAGTTTGATGCCATCGAGACGCATAAAGGCAACGTATGGAGCTTTACTACTGAGGGCGGAGTCGGGAGTCCGGACCCATCTAATGGCGCTGTTGATATAAAGCAAACACCGATTCTTACCTGGACGCCGGGAGCCTATGCCGCTTCGCATCAGGTCTATTTCGGCACAGATAAAGAGGCCGTACGCAATGCCGATACCGGTTCGCCGGAGTATAAAGGCACAGGAGACCTTGGTGCTGAGAGCTTTGACCCCGGAAAACTTGAGTGGAATACCACCTACTATTGGCGTATTGACGAGGCCAATGACGTAAACCCAGACAGTCCGTGGACGGGCAATGTTTGGAGCTTTACGACGGCCAACTTCCTTATCGTGGACGATTTTGAGAGCTACAACGACATTGACCCCCCTGACCCGGCGAGCAACAGGATATTTGAAGCGTGGCTGGACGGATACGACGATCCGACGAACGGAGCTCTGGTTGGTAATGACCTTCCTCCTTATGCCGAGCAAAGTATTGTTCACGGCGGCATTCAGTCGATGCCGTATTTCTACGATAACAGTGTTGGGAACTCTGAGGCAACTCACACGTTGACTTATCCGCGTGACTGGACCGAGAAAGGTGTCAACACGTTGACGATTTGGTTCAGGGGCAATTCGGCTAACGCTGCTGAGAATTTATATGTTGTTCTCAATGGCAGTGCGGTGGTCAATCACGATAATCCTAATGCAGCGCAGACAGGCACCTGGACGGAATGGATTATCGACCTGCAGGCCTTTGGTGACCAGGGCGTGAACCTGGCCAATGTCAATACGATTGGCATTGGTTTTGGTAACAGGAACAATCCATTGGCCGGCGGTTCAGGTACAATGTATTTCGATGATATTCGGCTGTATCCTCCACCACCGACACCGTAAGCGGCAATTAATTGCCCGCGATGATGGACAACAAAGCAACGGATTTATGCAAATTCGGGGTCTATACCGATTCAATCGGTATAGGCCCCGTTCGTTTTCATAAGCATTCAGGTTGACAGGCTTCCCCTTCTCCTAATCCACTCGCTCGGTATCAAGCGTCCCAATCGTGTTTTTGAAGATATACCTTATGCTGTTAGAGCCGCGTGTCGAGCACGGTTTGCCACAGCTTCTTTTACCCGTTCCGGTGTCATGGGAAGTTGAAATAATCTAACACCTGCTGCATCATATATGGCGTTGGCAATAACAGCACCCATACAAATAATGGCCGGTTCGCCACCTCCTTGTGGTGAGA
>JBGVTO010000321.1:0-8152 GCA_041862635.1 Phycisphaerae bacterium
CGTACCAGAAGAATACCTGGTTGACCAGGCTCGCTTGCTGATCTTTTCTTGATGCCTTAGATAACTTGCCTGCACACGTTCTTCCTCCACGGCAATAGATGGTTCAATTCCTTCGATCTTGTCCTTCGATCTTGGCCTTAATCACCTCAAGCAGCGAATCCTGGTAGCGGTCCTTGAATAATAGCGGGTCAAATGCCCCAATAGGCTCTCTCCAGTTCTGATTCACCAATGATAAACTTATAGACAACGAATCCATCTGGTGGGATACAATGTCTTATTCCATTGATCACGACGCTTCCGTCTTGACTGACAAGAAATTTCCGTTCTTCAGGACTGCCGTTGCAGGTAAACAGTGCACGAGAGTGATCGGGCGGCAAAGTCTCTCTGCTTGCAAGCCAAATCACAAACAAACCTATCACTACAAAGACCATGCGTTCAGTTCCTAGTTGCATATAAATCTGGCTCGTCCGAGAAATTAAGCGCCACCGAAACTCTGATTTTGAGCTGAAAAATGGGTTTGGATTTTGGGGTCGTGGGTTCATATCGGGGGCATCATATGGGGGTCTAGAGAGAAAAAAAGCCTTAATGAATGTCGATGTTGTCGTTTGACAGGGGGTAACAATTCTCGTAATCCTTTACGCACTCAAGAGTTGTCTATTGTCGGGCGTGTCGACCCCGACAAAGCCTTAATGAATTTCGGAGTTTGCGCCTGACAAAAGGCTCGAATTTATATAACTCTTTATATGAACAAGGCTTATCCGTTTGCGCCCATTCCGACCCCGAAAATTCCTACAAAACACATAGGTTTTATTAAGCAACATTTACATAATTTACGACTACAATAGTCGAACAGGTGGACATGCCCACCCCATATCTTACCCTTGGGCTTGTCCGTTTTGTCCCGACAAGGGAGCCCACAAAGCACCTATATGAAGACCTAAAGATGCGAATACCCCTTGTCACTTTTGTCAGTGAAAGCCGACCTTCTCAAATCGTAAGTATTTACGACATAAACACTTGTGAGTGTCACATTGGAAACATGTGACAAGCTTTACGCCAGAGGTACAACTGAGTCTCAGGGCTTGTCCGTTTTGTCCGGACAAGAGAGAGACCAAAACGCATAAGCCTTGTTGTAAGCGAAACTTACATAATGTCCGACCACAATAGCCGGACAGGGCTATTACCGGACTCGCTGCACCCGTCCGATAACGTTATATCTTTGAAAAGCTAATCTTCCATAAGTCTTTGTTGTGCAAAGGCTTATACACCACAAAATAGCCTTCAGAACCGCCTTGCCCAGTTCCCACCACCGGCCCAAAAAACCTGCAAATATATTGGGCAATTAGCCCAAAATAGACTTGCTATAATCCCCACTATATGGCTCTATAGGGTTAATGTAACCCCTTTATTAGAGGCTACTTACATGGTTAGAAGAGAAAGTCTTACAGGCCCAGGGAACGGGACCGTCGGCTACGTTCGTCGCTCCACGGACAAGCAGGAACAGTCTATCGAAGACCAGAAGAGGGCTATCAGTGATTATGTTGCTGAAAACGGCCTTCGCTTCTCGAGATTCTACGTCGATGATGCTATTAGTGGCACATCAACATTGGGCAGACGAGCATTCCGGCAAATGATCAGAGATGCCGAAAGCTCGCCCCGCCCTTTCGATATTATCGCAGTATATGATATAAAACGCTTCGGACGCATCGACAACGATGAGGCCGGATACTATCTATACTCTTTCTGCTCTGCTTTGGTGTGATGATGGGGAGACAAAGGCGTTAAGGTGAGTCCGCTCCTGTTATTTTGAGCTATCTTATTGCGACATATGACTGCCCTTAGGGGTCGGCATGGTTGCGGATCGGCATCTATCGTTTCCCGGCTCGAAAACCTTTGGAGCTGAAGAGGTTTTGTGACCTCTGGCTGCAAACCTGATGAAGCAAGCTGACAAGAGTCGCTAATTTCTGTAACTCTTTACATGCCCAGGACTTATCCATTGTCGGCCATGCCGACCCCGACATAAGAATCTGATTGAACCCTGGACCAAATCCAGACCCATTTTTTAGCTCAAAATCACAGTTTCGACCTTGGCAACGAGGATGCAGAGGAAGAAGAACGCCGTATTGTCCAGAGACTTTGAGAGCAAGGTCGTAGGTTCGAAACGCGCCCCCGCTATGAACCCACGACCCAAAAATCCAGACCCATTTTTCAGCTCAAACCTCCATTTTTTTTAGGTCGTTTGCGGCTCACCCCCCGATCTGCAAATACTTCAGGTTTGTCAGAGAGGCGAGGTGTTTGAGGCCGGCGTTTATTCGTAATTTCGACTTCTGTTGCACCTGTGCGCCTTGCATTTTGCAGGATTTCAATGATCCGGCCTTGATAGGCCATGTGGTACAAAATGGTCTATAGTATGGCGTAGGGTAAAAAAACTCATATCTGGGTAGAATCCGGGCGAGTATCCAGTGGTTGTGAACTGTCTCTCAGATGATAAGGGCATGATTTGCAACCTGTGCAGGACAGACTTTAAAAAGTTCTTCCCAATGAAATTTCGCGGCTACAAAATATTTAAAACAAAGCTGGCAAATCGGACGGTGACAAGTCAATTTTTACGTCTTTTAGTTCAGGCTCTTCCAATAAGCGAAGGTGGCCGCTTGGATCAGGCGAGGATAGAATGTGATTAAAGCCCCGGGCTATGATTTTCGCCTTTCCATCCAGATATTTTGAGGTTATAGTAGTGGGTCAAAAAGCTGAAGGAGGCTAACATGGCGTTAGTCGAATGTCCAGAATGTGGCAAAGAAATATCTAATAAGGCATTGATATGTCCACATTGTGGATTCATGCCGCTGTTTTTAGAAAGGATTTTATCATGAAAAGGTTCAAAATCATTATCGCGGCAATGGCTGTCGCACTGCAACTTGTTGTTGTAGCCAACGCTTTTACCGCCGACAAGGGCAGGAACAAGAAGATGGGGTATTGCTTCGACGCCGCATTCCACGAAAAAACAAATAGACTCTATGTCGCAGCCGGCCCGATGGGCACCCATGTTTTTGAAGTGACGAAGGGAAAATTCAACTACATAACGACAGTATATGGAGGTGGCTATCACCGAAATCTAAAGATTTCAGGAGATAGGGCCTATTTGGCGGATGGGAAGAGAGGATTGGTGGTGTTCGATATAACCGAAAAGATCCCGGTTTGTACCTGGAAACAGCCGGATCAGAACGTATCTGGTATGGGCATCGACCTGCATGATAATCGGGCCTACTTAGCTGCCGGTGCCGAGGGGCTTCATATCTTTGACGTTTCGAATCCGGATTCTCCAAAGCGGGTAGGTACTTGCAAGACCAATGCCGATGCCTGGGATGTGTGGGTCAGTGGCAATTATGCGTATGTGGCCGATTTACAGAAAGGATTAACAGTAGTGGATGTTTCGCAACCGTCTCAGCTTCGCATGGTTTCACTGGTCACTTGGGACAAAATTGAGCCGATGGCGGAAATTATTCGAGGGGAAGGTCAGATGACTTATGTGGCGGCGGGAAAACACGGCTTGGTCGCCCTCGATGTCAGTAATCCCCTGGATCCCCACATGGTAAGTAAATACAAATCCGGGCCGGGAGGTTTCGGGGAAGGGCTTTGTGTCAGGAACAGCTTGGTCTATTTATCCAACGGAAACCAGGAAAACAAAGATGAGAATGGCTTGATTATCATAGACGCTCAGAATCCCCACTCCCTCAAGGTAAAGGGTATATGCACTTTTCGCGGCTGGGTGGAAGGCGTTTGTCTGGTAGGACATCACGCGTTCGTAACCAATACATATTCAGGTATCAGGTCGATAGAAGTTAGCGATCCGAATAATCCGCGCTTAGTGGATAGTTTTGGCCCCATGGAAGAAGAAAAAAAGGACCCTTTGTTGTCAAGCAAGATGAGTCCCGAGGAAGCACAAGTCATTGAAAAGTTTTACAAAATCCGGGAAGAGATTCTTGCCGGACGGGGATATGATGATGCTTCCACGCCTTTGGCGACTATCCTGAGCGTTCTTTCATCAGTTCATTTCCGGGATACCGGGGCGTTCAAAAGAAATTTGGCTATGGATTTTGACAAGATGGGTCGAAAAGTGACTGATGAAGATATGGCCAGTTTGGAGGAAATCCTTGTGCAACATGATATTCTTCGTGCTCCACTGCCTCCGGCGCGGCCGGAAGAAGGTACATTTTGGCCTATTTATGTGAAATCCAAAGGTGGGACGGAGTTAACGGATACGCTTATAACCATTTTTTGGAAAGGAAAATGGATGTATGTGGGAAATTTGGGAAGTACAACAATGGATTGGCGCGAGGCAATACCAAAAATTCAGGAATTATTGAAAAAGCATGGAAAATAGAAAAAGAGGCTTCACGCAAGGTGGTGCTCCTGCAACGGGGAACGGGTGTTGCGTCATGCCCCGCGCTGTCGGCATAAAGGGACAGCAGAATTCAAGATGAATGAGGACGCTGCCAAAGTTCCGCTTGGAGGTTGTGCCAACGTCAAGTATGTGATCATCGATGATTTGACCATTCCGCCATTCCTCCGTACTCGAGCCGTCAAATAACACGATCGCACCCTCAGGCGGCCGCTTTCCCAAGGTCGGTGAACTTCGATGCACTTTCGTGAGGCGAAAGGTCACGTCTTCCAATCGGTTTCTAAACATTTGGGCTTCGCCAGTGAAGACGCCATCACGGATCGAACCCCGGAAGTTGGCATTGGGAAACATCAAGCGTTCACCGTGAATCCCGTGAAAGTTCGTCTCACCATCGTGAGTCTTGCCCTTGATGTGAAACACCGTGCTTTCATTCCAGCCAGCTCCCGGTAGCCCACCGCTGTACAAGACACCTTGGAATTCGTGCTTCCCAAGTGCGATCACTTGGAAGTTTTCCGCCAATTCTGGGCCAGTGCCCTGTTTTGGAAAATGCCTATGTATGAGAATCTCGGTTCTGGTATAATAATTGCAGCAGTTCAAAGCATTTGTGTGGTCAGGCTAAAATTGTAAAAGAAAAGATTTCTTAAGGACTTAAATGTTAAAGTCGAATTCATCATTTGCGCCAAGGATCCTCATAGGGGATGACCAGCCGGATGTATTGAAGGCTCTGCGTCTCCTACTGAAGCCTGAGGGCTACCAGATCGAGACAGTGTCATCGGCTATAGATATCATTAATGCTGTCAAGGATTACGATTTCGATGTAGTTCTAATGGACCTGAATTATGTGCGGGGAAATACCTCGGGAGAGGAAGGATTGGATTTATTATTTAGGATTCAGCAGATTGATAGTACGCTTCCCGTGGTTGTAATGACAGCGTGGGGCACTGTCGAGCTAGCTGTTGAAGCCATGCGTCGTGGAGCTCGAGATTTTGTGCCCAAGCCCTGGAAGAACGAGCGATTGCTGGCCATCTTACGCACCCAGATTGAGTTAAGCAGAGCTCTGCGGAAAGAGCGGCAACTCGAACAGGAAAACCTCTTGCTCAGGGATGAAACCCGCAGACTGTTGATCGCCGAGTCGCGCGCCATGCAGCCCGTGCTGGATGCGATCACAAGAGTAGGACCATCAGAGGCCAACGTTTTAATCATGGGTGAGAATGGCAGTGGCAAGGGAGTGGTGGCTCAGGCGTTACACGAAGCCTCTGGTCGCAAAGAAAAATCAATGGTAACAGTGAATACCAGCAGCATACCCGAAGCCGTCTTTGAAAGTGAGCTTTTTGGTCATGTCGCGGGGGCTTTCACGGACGCCAAGTCCGATCGGCTGGGGCGTTTTAATCTTGCGGATGGCGGAACGCTGTTTTTAGATGAGATTGCTACCATCCCCACGAATCTGCAGTCAAAGCTGTTGCGGGTTCTGGAGAATGGCGAGTTCGAACCGGTAGGATCCTCTAAAACATACCGTGTTGATGTACGAATCCTGTCGGCCACGAATGCGGACCTTGGCCAAGAGGTTGCCGAAGGGCGATTTCGCCAGGACTTACTATACCGCTTGAACACGGTGGAAATCCGCGTGCCTCCTCTGCGAGATCGTAAAGATGATATTCCACTGCTGGCGATGCATTTTTTGCGTCGGCACGTAGTTCGGTACCGAAAGCAGATAACCGGTTTCGATTCAGCCTCGGTGCAGGCTCTGTTGAACTATCCCTGGCCTGGCAATGTTCGTGAGCTTGACCATACAGTGGAGCGCGCGGTCTTAATGGCTCAAAGAGAAGTTGTCCAAGCAAGCGACCTTGCGCTGGAACAAAAATATGAGGATTCACCGAGATTTGAGGAGATGACTCTCGAAGAAATGGATCGCTGGCTTATAAAGAAAACCATCGCACGATTCAACGGTGATATCAGTCAGACAGCCAAAGCTCTGGCCCTGAGCCGTAGCGCTTTGTATCGCCGCCTTGAAAAATATCAGATTTGATTGTGCAAGCTGGGGTCGTTATCTTTGATGCCAGCAGATTAAGGTCGATTACACCCAGGTGACAAATGAAATATGGGCAAAGAATCTTAATTTTTGCACTGATGACCGGCCTCATAGGCTCAGTAATATCCCTATTGCTGTTATGGAGCGCAGATTACACAACCAGAACACAGTTAGCATTGACGCTCCTGATTTTACTTGCATGGTTGGGATTCACCTTTACTTTGAAGGCAAAGGTGGTGTTTCCGCTCCGAACTTTGTCTAACTTGCTGGGTGCACTACGGGAAGGTGACTACTCATTGCAGGCCAGAGGCGCGCGCCAAGGCGATGCACTTGGTGAGTTGATATTGGAAGTCAATGCGTTAGCAGAGTCACTTCGTGAACAACGGCTGGGTGCCATTGAGGCGATGGCCTTACTTCGTAAAATCATGGCTGAGATCAATGTAGCCATGTTCGGTTTTGACAGCGACAAAAGGCTGCGATTGGTTAATGACAACGGCAAGCATCTTCTGGGCAAAACTGATGAGCAGTTATTGAGTTGCTATGCGAATGAGTTAGGTCTTGCCGATTGCCTGGAGGGCGCTACACCACGTATTGTGGATTTGGTGTTCCCTGGTGGTTTTGGACGTTGGGAATTGCGCCGGGGCAGCTACAGAGAGGGAGGGGTGTCTCATCAGTTGATATTCCTTTCTGACTTAACTCGAACACTACACGAAGAAGAGCGTCTGGCGTGGAAGCGCCTTATTCAGATTCTGCGGCATGAAATCAGTAATTCCCTGGCCCCAATCCAGTCTGTTGCACAAAGTTTGCAGGCCTTGCTAAGCAAAGAACCCCGCCCAAAGGATTGGGAAGAGGACGCAGGTAAGGGACTGGATATTATCGCAGAACGTTCCGAAACTCTTCATCGATTTATAGAGTCCTACTCCCAACTAACACATTTGCCCGAACCAAATCTTTCAGAGGTAGATGTCGAGGCGTGGGTACGGCATGTTGCGGGTCTGGAAAGGCGTATGGTTGTTTCGGTCGTCGCTGGATCTGATGCGGTAATTCGAGCAGACCTCGATCAGTTGGAACAGTTGCTTATAAATGTGCTCAACAACGCCGTGGAAGCCAGCCTGGAATCCAAGCCGAATGGCGATGGGCAGGTTCTAATCGGCTGGCAAACCGATGGCGAACAGCTTCAGGTCTGGGTTGAAGATGATGGTCCCGGCATCGACGAAGCTAAGGACGCATTTGTACCATTCTACACGAGTAAGTCCCAAGGTTCAGGGATCGGTCTGGCGCTGAGCCGTCAGATAGCAGAGGTTCATGGCGGTTCCCTTACACTGGAAAACCGCCGAGATGAGACGGGATGCCGAGCCTATCTGCAGCTGCCACTCAAATGAGGATGGTACTGTCGCGAGAATGACTCCCGCAGGCCCGATGATTGGCACTTTGGCCAAGACAAGTGTCCGTTTTCGGGCGCGGCAATCCCAAAATCGGACACTCAAGTTTCCTTCACAATCGAAATTCAACTGCTCAGGAGCCTTTTTTGCAGATAAAGGCAGGATTTCTCTACGAATTGGGCAGTATTGTGCCAACATAGACAAGTGTCCGTTTTCGGGCGCGGCAATCCCAAAATCGGACACTCAAGTTTCCTTCACAATCGAAATTCAGCTGCTCAAGAGCCTTTTTCGCAGATAAAAGCAAGATTTCTCTACGAATGTAGTGTGGCACAATAATTGCTA
>JBGVTO010000322.1:0-7206 GCA_041862635.1 Phycisphaerae bacterium
CAATTGGACACTTGGTCAAAACAAACCCAATTCAAACCCAATCAAACCCAATTTGCCGGATGCCCAAATGAGCGTAAATTCAATATTAAAAAAGGATTATGAAAGAAATGACATTTCCAGTCCAAAAAAACAAAGCCAAAACAAAGCCAATTCAAACCCAATCAAAGCCTGTCCTGAGCGCAGTGAGTTTACCCTGAGTGTAATCGAAGGGAATGGGCCAATTTTAGAAAGAATGAATGTAAACTTTTGTGTTACAGGGTATTATCGCAGAGTAGTATTAGTCCCACTCAACGAGCACATAGACATAATCTATCAACGTTTTTCTTTTAGCGATTTTGTCATCATTCTTAACTTGTAGCTGGAGGGAATTTATCTTTTCGCGAGTGTCGACAACGCTTGTAACATCCCAGGAGTCAACAGCCTCACGGTGTTCTTCTTCATGCACCGGAGCCTTTATTGAGGCCCAAATCACCGGCTTAGTTGGCCAGCCTGTGCCTATAGCCCAATCTAATTTTCCCTGGGCAAATCCTTCTTCCTCGAAGTGCTCGACACGAACAACGACCGATTTTATTTCAGCATCCGCCGGGATAGATACGTCTGAAAAATCAAAGGAGACGTATGAGCAGTAGACGGTTGGCCACCGGTTGTTGTCGCTGGATTGGACAAGGTTGGCTTTGCCTTCTGCTGATAATGTTCTTCTGGTTCTTTGATCGAATCCATCCAGTACGGTCAATTTTGCTATTTTGGGCGGAGGTGGATTTACTTTAATGGTAAATGATTGTGTATCCAAGGCTGGGGTGCTGTCGCTATCGGCGACATTAACTACTACCTGCTCATTATTTCCTATCTGTTCATTCGTTGGTTTCCACTGTATCAACCCGGTAGTAGAATTTATGGTCATATCAGCAGGTTTTGTGGTTAAGGAGTAAGTTAGTACATCTCCGAGGTCCGGGTCTTCGGCGTTAACATCATACTTATATAACGCCCCGGCTGTAGCAGTAGTTACAGGTGCTGAAGTGAACCTCGGGGCATCATTGACCATTTTGACAGTAACATTCACCTTAGCGGTATCAGTTAGGCCTTTGTTGTCACTAATAGTGTAGGTGAATGTATCGCTGCCGGAGAAGTTGGCGTTGGGGCTATAACTCAGCGTGTTATCGGGATTGATGGTGACTGAGCCATTGGTGCCCTGGCTGACAGCAGTCACCGAAAACGTATCGAGGTATAGATATCTGCCCACATTGTCTACGTCAGTGTCGTTCGCCAGCACATCAATCCTTACTATCGGCGTGTCCTCCCGGGTAGTCGCAGTACCATCATTTGCCACCGGCGGGTCGTTGACCGAGGAGACCATGATTGACACGGTTGCAGGAACACTGTCCCCTGCGCTGTCGTTGACCTTGAAGGTGAAGCTGTCTGACCCGTTGAAATTCGGGTTGGGGGTATAGGTAAGGTTTGGCGCTGTCCCCATCAAGCTCCCGTGGGATGGATCCGTTACCATACTGTAGGCCAACGGGTCTGAATCCGGATCACTGCCCATCAATCTAATCTCTATGGGCGTATCCTCCACTGTGGTTACCGAATGAGGTTCTGCCACAGGGAGGAGATTCGGAGCGACATTGATGGATACCGTTGCCGGGGTACTGTCCACTTCACCGTCATTCAGCTTGAAAGTGAAAACGTCCGGACCTGTGAAGTAAGGCTCGGGTGTGTAGATGAGCTTTCCGTTGGTATTGAAGTTTGAGTCGAAGGTGAGTTTGCCGTGCTCAGGTTCTTTGCAGATAATGAAAATCAATGGGTCGCCATCCACGTCACTCCCTGTCAAGGCGGCGGATACGGATTTGTTTTCTTTTGTCGTCTGAGACTGAGGATTTGCTATAGGGGCATCGTTTGCGGCGAGCACTGTAACCGATATCATCGCCTGGTTACTATTTGCTTTTCCGTCGTTGACCCTGAAAGTGAAACTGTCTGGTCCGTTGTAGTTCAACGCCGGCGTGTAAGTTATATTGGGCGCTGTCCCATTCAAGGTCCCGTGGGACGGACCTGTTACAATATTGTAGGTCAACTGCTCTTCATCCGGGTCACTTCCCATTAATGTAATCAGCACGGGTTTGTCCTCTTGTGTTATTGCACTACCAGGCTCTGCCACCGGCGGGTGGTTGCGCACGCTCACTCCAAATGTTAAAGCTATAGCAGAGAGAATTGCTAATGCTGAAAAGAGAGCAAATTTCCTTTTTGCAGTTTTTAGATGAAAAAGGTGCCGGCGGAATAGCTTGAAAGTCTTTATTTTCTGTGGAGGTTGAGCATCGAGGCTTTGTGGTTCTTTGCGTTCGGTCTCCAGGCTCTCTTCTGCCCTTGCGCTGGTCATAGCCTCGGTCTTTGCCTTTTCTTTAGCTTTGGTTAGCTTTTCCTCTGCCTGGGCCAATGCCGCCGCGTACGACCGGATTTTTTCTTCTGCTTCTGCCTTGACTGCCGCTATCTCCTCTTTAACCTGAGCGCCGAGGCTTTGTCGTTCTTTGCTTTTGGCCTTCAGGTCCTCTTCTGCCTTTGCTCTGGCCATAGCCTCAGTCTTTGCCTTTTCTTCTTCTTTGGTTAGCTTTTCCTCTGCCTGGGCTAATGCCGCCGCATAGGACCGGGCTTTTTCTACCGCTTCTTTTGCTTCTGCCTTGGCAGCCGCTATTTCCTTTTTAGCCTGAGCCTCGGCTCTCTCGGCCATGACACTATAATTGCGATACTGTGTAAGGAGCATCTTTTCAGCTTCAGCTTTCACTTTTTGTTCCACTGAAGCTCTTTTCTCAATTTCCTCCTTCAGCCTTTCCTCAGCTTTTAGCCTTGCCTGGGATTCGGCTTTCAGCCTTTCTTCCATTTTGGCCGTTGCCTTGGCCTTTTTCCTTTTAGACCAAGAGATTAAACCGTGCTGGTGGAATGTTCTTTTCATTTTTTATGTCTTTTTATAGGGCCTTTCTGCAATAGTATAGGCAAACCAGAGATGACACTGTACACAAAGTCGTTTTCGTCTATACATTCCTGCGACTTTAGTTAAATAGCCCCAATATCCCGATTAGTCCCGCACCAATTAAGTAGCGGGTCGCGCCTGATAGGTTCGGGAGAAAGTCCGGAAAAAACACCCATTTCCTTTGAATCCCAATCGGAAGACAGAGGTCAGTGGTCAGAAGACAGAATTAGTGAATTAGAGATTGGTTGGTTAGGTTATCAGGTTAACAGGAAATCAGGTAGCAGGGTATCAGGACAGCAGGGTATCAGGTAAAAGAACAGAAGTCGCAAGACAGAGGTCTGTTCTCTGTAATCCCGTTTTTGGTTCGAGAAACCCGCATCTGGTAGGGGCAGGCCTATGTGCCTGCCCAGGGCAGCCAAATTGGTCTGCCCCCTATAGTGATACCCCCTATCTTCATCAAGCGGATACGATGTTCCCCGGACATCCCAATCGGCCGGCTGCCCTGACTTGCGTCGCTCACACCCCCTTTGCTGTCTGCGACAGCAGACAAGGAGGTTACGCGAGTGCAGGCGGTAGACGCAGGGGGAGGTCTCGAAATTGCGCTTGACTGCGTGGGCGATTGCCAGTACCTTTATGAGCACAAAGTGGTTATATTCAGTACTCCCAAACAAGCCTTCGACGAGCTCAGGCCAGGGTTTGAGGGTGTCAGCCAGGATTGCTTGAATATGGATACATACGCTTCGGCCTGTTGGAAGGGGTCTTCGACTAACAGGCGTAGGGCAAAGTCCGGTAATCGAAAGGAGATATTCATGAGAAAGAAGACAAGCAGAAAAAAACCCGAGCTAACTCGCAGGGCTTTTATCAAGAAATCAGCGGCGGCGGGTGCTGTTTTAGCATCCGGCACAAATCGTATCTTTGCGGCCGGCTCTGACGAGCTGCGCATCGGTCTTATCGGGTGCGGTGGTCGCGGGACCAGTGCGGCCTCGCAAGCCCTGACCTGTACCAAAAGGGGCGTCAAGCTCTGGGCGGTGGGCGATGTGTTCGGCGACCAGGTCAAAGCGAGCCTCGAAATGCTCCACAAAGGTGCCGAGCCGAGGTACGACCGTGAGGCCTTTCCGTCACTGTCGGATAAAATGGATGTGCCGGGGAGAAGGCAGTTCGTCGGCTTCGACGCTTACAAAAAGGTCATTGAAAGCGGCGTCGATATGGTTATCTTGGCCTGCCCGCCACACTTCAGGGCGAGGCATTTCAAGGCTGCCGTTGAAGCGGGCAAACATGTGTTTATGGAAAAACCCGTGGCGGTTGACCCTGTGGGTGTTCGTTCGGTGATTGAATCGGCGGAATTAGCTGAGCGCAAAGGGCTGTCCGTCGTGGCAGGTACGCAGCGCCGTCATCAGGCACATTACATAGAGATTATGAAGCGAATTCATAACGGCGAGATTGGCGAAATCAGGGCTGCGCAGTGCTGTTGGGCTATGGGCCTGCTTTGGGTACAGGAAAGAAAACCCGGCTGGTCGGATATGGAATGGCAGATTCGAAACTGGCTGTATTTTACGTGGCTGTCCGGAGACCAGCCCTGCGAACAGCACGTGCACAATCTTGACATTATGAACTGGGCTTTAGAGGCACATCCTGTCCAATGTATGGGTATGGGCGGTCGTGAAGTGCGGATCGGCCCGGAGCACGGTAATATCTTCGACCATTTCGCCGTCGAGTACGAGTATCCCAATGGCGTGCGGGTCACGAGTATGTGCCGTCAGATGGCAGGGTGCACGGAGCGTGTATCGGAACGTGTGGTCGGCACCAAGGGTTCTGCATATACCGACCAAAGCGTGGGCTTCATCGAAGGGCAAAATGCGTACAAATATGACGGGCCTGCGCCCAATCCATACGTGCAGGAACATGCAGACCTTATCAAGAGTATTCGCGAAGGTGAGCCGGTGAACGAGGGTAAGCAGGTTGCGGAAAGTACACTAACGGCAATCATGGGCCGGATGAGCGCCTATACCGGCCGGGCGCTGAAATGGGACTGGGTAATGAAGGCATCGAAACTGGACCTTACACCGCCGAGATATGAATTCGGTGATTTGCCCGTGGCACCGGTTGCGGTTCCGGGCAAGACAAGACTTATTTAACAAATTTTTGGTTCTCTATTGTTAATTGAAAGGATTACCCGTGAAAAAGAAAGCAAATGAAACAAGAGATGGTGTTTCCCGCAGAGACTTTATCAAGACATCAGTCCCGATTTTATCGGGATTGGGAGCTGCGAGTTTGGTCTCGGGGACAAGCCGAATATTTGCGGCAGGGTCGGACAAAATACGTATTGGTCTTATCGGTTGTGGTGGGCAGGGTACCCGGGATATTATCAGCTGCGTCAATAGCTCGCCGGGCGTGGAGATTGTGGCGATGGGCGACTTATTCAAAGACCGCCAGCAGGAGTCGCTCGACAAGCTCAAGAAGGACGTTCCCTCCGCCGTGAAGGTCACGTCAGGCAAGCGTTTTGTGGGTTTTGACGCGTATAAGAGAGTACTGCAAACCGATGTGCACCTGGTCTTTTTGACGGCGCCTCCTCACTGGCGCGCCGAGCACTTCCAGGCGGCTGTTGAAGCGGGTAAGCACGTATTTATGGAAAAGCCGGCGGGGGTGGACCCGAAGGGCATTCGTTCAGTCATCCAGACGGCGGAGCTCGCCCGGCAAAAGCGCCTATCGGTGGTCGCGGGTACGCAGCGCCGACACAGCAAGAAATACCAGGAGACCATCCGGCGGATTCATGACGGTCAAATTGGGAAGATAGTGGCGGCCCAGGGCTATTGGAATGGAGCGGACATGTTAGGCTACTGGCAGTGGTATGAGAAGGAAGGCCGCTCCGATATGGAGTGGCAGTGCAGGAGCTGGCCCTGGTTCACCTGGACCAGCGGCGACCACATTGTCGAGCAGCATGTCCACAATCTCGACGTGCTCAACTGGGCACTCCAGGGGCATCCGGAGCAGTGCATGGGTATGGGCGGCAGGGCTGTTCGCGACCTGGGCAATATTTATGACCACTTCACTGTCGAGTATGAGTATCCGCAAGGCGTTCGCGTTTTGAGTATGTGCCGTCAGATCACCGGCTGTACCGACAGGATTGCTGAACGTGTTGTTGGCACCAAAGGCGCAGCCGATGTCGACCAGGGCGTTATTACCGGCGAGAGGCCTTTCAAGTACGAAGGGCCTGATCCCGACCACTATGTTATGGAGATGGCCGATCTTGTCCGGAGCATTCGTGAAGGTTCCCCAATCAACGAGGGCAAGCAGGTGGCAGAGAGTACTATGAATGCCATCATGGGCCGGATGAGCGCTTATACCGGCCGGGCTCTAAAATGGGACTGGGCAATGAAGGCGTCGAAGCTCGACCTGACGCCGCCCAAATATGAATGGGGCGATTTGCCCGTCAGGCCGGTCGCTGTTCCGGGTAAAACAAAACTTATTTAAGAAATTATGATTAGTGTTTTGTCGAGTGAACTTTGAACGAATGACATTCCGCACCCATTCAGCTTTGCTCAGGGCAGGCTCTGCTCAGGACAGGTTTTGCAGGAATGACAATCGTCAATTGATTTTTAATAGAGCAATAGCAAATTTTGATTGAAAGGATTACTCGTGGAAAAGAAAACAAACAAAAAAGGAGATGAATTGTCGCGCAGAGACTTTATCAAGACCTCAGTCCCAATTTTATCGGGATTGGGTGCGGCGAGTCTGGCCGTAGGGACAAACCGAATCTTTGCAGCGGGTTCCGACAAGGTGCGCATCGGTCTGATAGGATGCGGCGGGCGTGGTACGAATGATGCAACAAAGTGCCTGAGATCTTCGGAGAACGTTGAGCTCGTGGCGATGGGCGACCTTTTTAATGACCGTCTGGAAAGGTGCCTGAGGACGCTTAGGCGACCGTCTTCGGAGAATTCGAGGGGAAGGATAAGCGTGAGTAACAAGGTGAAGGTGACGCAGGATAAGTGCTTTGTAGGCTGGGATGCGCATAAGAAGGTTGTAGCATGTGATGATGTGGACATGGTAATATTGACGGAGCCGCCGCACTTTCGTCCGGGACATCTGAAGGCGGCGGTAGAAGCAGGCAAGCATGTATTTATGGAAAAGCCGGTGGCGGTGGACCCCGTCGGTGTTCGCTCGGTGATTGCGTCATCTGAGCTGGCGGACAGGAAGAATCTGACGATAGTGGCGGGGACGCAGATGCGGCGAATATCACATTTAGTTGAAGG
>JBGVTO010000323.1:0-24537 GCA_041862635.1 Phycisphaerae bacterium
GAGACGATAGTTGAGCAGGTACTTGCTGAAAATCCAAAGGCGGTTGAGGACGTAACCGGTGGCGGTAAAAAAAGCAAGAAAGCCAGGGGCTTTTTGTTGGGCCAGGTTATGCAGAAAACAAAAGGCCGGGCAAATCCGAAAGTTGTTTCCGAGATCCTCGCCAGGAAACTCGGTTGAGAACTTATGATAGATAAGCGGAGATAGAACATGAAAATAGAAAAAAGCAGCAATGTTAGTAAATGTGCAGTAGAGGTCGAGGGTGCAAAAGATGTCCAGATAAGATGGCTTATTTCCAAGGCCGATGGAGCGGAGAATTTTGCAATGAGGATGTTTGAATTACAGCCTGGCGGACTTACTCCTTTGCATACTCATCCTCATGAACATGAGGTCTTTGTTATTGAAGGACAGGGTTTATTCATCTACGAAGGACAGGAGTACGAGTTTGGCCCTGAATACGTTATTTTTGTACCCGGCGGCAAAGAGCACCAGTTCAGGAATACCGGCAATTCCGTTTTAAGAATACTTTGCCTTATTCCCGCAGCGGCAGTATAAGACATAGGTGCTAATCTTGATGTGTTAACGCTCTTAAAGTGCAGCGCAAAAAGCCACAACTTTTTTATGACAACAAATTATTTTATACGGATATTACTCAAAGTAGAGCCCTTGCGGTTATATAGTGGTTTACTGTTAGGTGCACTTTATTTTTATGATTAGTATTTGGAGGTTTAAGAGAATGATTGGTGATTTATCACGAAGAAATTTTATTAAGGTTCTGGGGGCTGCCGGACTTACTTCAGGCTTGGCCTCGGCTGTGGGCCGGGCTGCCAGGGCAAAAGCGCCTCACATAGTGTTCGTTACAGGCGACGACGAATATCGCTCCGAAATTACAATGCCGTTTATAGCGCAGTTGCTCGGGCGCAAAAGGCAATTCAAATGCACGGTGCTCTACGCCGTTAATTCCGAAACCGGCCGGCGCGACCCGAAGTATCAGAAAAACATCGAGGGACTGAAGGTACTGAGAACAGCGGACCTGGCGGTGTTCTTCATGCGCTTTCGAGCACTGCCCGACGAGCAGCTGAAGCTGATTCTCGACTATGTCAATTCCGGCAAACCAATTGTCGGCCTGCGCACCAGTACACATGCTTTTCGCTATCCTGAAGGGCATAAGAACGCAAAGTACAACGATGGTTTCGGAAGCGAGGTCTTCGGGCAAAAATGGATTACACACCACGGGCACAAATCCAGCACTCAGGTTTCTATCATTCCCACGATGGCAAAGCACCCCATTCTGAAAGGGATATACGGTTCGTTTCCCTGCAGCTCCTGGCTGTACCACGTGACGCCGCTGGTTGGCGATTGTACGCCGTTATTGATGGGCAAGGCCATAAATTCAGACAAGACTGAAAACCAAGATGAATACCCGCTTACTCAACCCGTGGCCTGGATCAAAACCTACAAGGGCGCCCGCGTGTTCTTTACAACGTTAGGCCATCCGAAAGATTTTGAGGAATATTCAGTACGCCGTCTGCTTATGAACGGTATTTATTGGGCACTGAGTATGGAGGTACCTCAGGGTGGCGCCCTTGCCGAACCAAGGGGCGAGCTGGCGGGCTGGGAGGCCCCAAACACTCATTGAGTTTGAAGAGGCTATTATGAACCGTCGTGATTTTTTGAAGAGTTGTGCTGCGGCAGCGAAAGGATTTGCGCTGTCGAATTGCGCTTTTGCAGCGGCCGGCTGTGTGTCCTCCGGCAGCTCTGCACAAGGCCGTATCGACAAAAAACGCCCGAACATTGTTTTCATTTACATCGATGACATGGGCTGGCGGGACGTCGGCTTTATGGGCAGCCGGTATTACGAGACCCCGAATATTGACTGGCTCGCCAGCCAGGGAATGGTCTTTACAAATGCTTATGCTAATGCCCCTAACTGCGCTCCGTCACGGGCCTGCCTGCTATCAGGCCAATATAGCCCCAGGCATGGTGTATATACTGTTGGCACTTCAAGTCGAGGCCCCTCTAAGTTAAGGAAACTTATCCCGATAGAAAATACTACAGTCCTCTATTCAAAGATTATAACCATTGCTGAAGCCATCAAGCCCGCCGGTTACGTCAGTGCCAGTATTGGTAAGTGGCATCTTGGTAATGACCCGCAGTTCGGTCCCATAGGCCAGGGCTTTGACGTCAATATCGGCGGCTACAGCGCAGGCCATCCCGTAAAGGGCTATTTTGTCCCCTACAACAATCCCGAGCTTCCCGATGGCCCGCCGGGCGAATACCTCACCGATAGGCTCACAGATGAGGCATTGAATTTCATCCAGACCAACAAGGATAAACCCTTCTTTCTATACCTGCCGCATTATGCCGTTCACACGCCCCTGCACGCCAAACAGGAGCTAATCAATAAGTATAAGAATAAAGCGGGCTCTAACGGACAAAACAACCCGAAATACGCCGCTATGATTGAGAGCACCGACCAGGGCGTTGGGCGTATCATGGACAAGCTCGATGAGCTGGGCCTTACTGACAACACCGTTGTTTTCTTCTTTTCCGACAACGGCGGCGTTAAAGGCATAACTTCAAACCAGCCCCTCCGCGGCGGCAAGGGTATGCTCTACGAGGGCGGAATTCGTGAGCCTATGTTCGTTCGCTGGCCCGGAAGGACAGCACCTAACAGCACCTGCGATGTACCGGTCATCGGGGTCGACTTCTATCCGACTATTCTGGAAATAGCCGGTGCCCAAAAACCCGAAGGCCATATTCTTGACGGCCAAAGCATTGTTGACCTGTTCAATAAAGAAAATTCTGCATTCGATATTCAATATTCTAAATTAAAGAAACGCGCTCTCTTCTGGCATTTCCCCGCTTACCTCCAGGGAAAAGCCGAAGGTGCAAGGGACCCTCATTTCAGGACACGCCCCGGCGCGGCGGTGAGAACTGGCAACTGGAAGCTCATCGAGTATTTCGAGGATGGCGCCCTGGAGCTTTACAATCTAAAGAATGATATATCTGAGCAGAACAACCTCGCCGAGATAATGCCGAAAAAAACCAAAGAGCTCTATGAATTAATGCTTACCTGGCGCAAAAAAGTAAATGCGCCGGTCCCCACAAAGCTCAATCCTGATTATAACCCATAGCCCAGTATCGAAAAAAACAAGGCGATTGGGTGGCAGCCTCAAAGCCGAAGGCTTTGGGGATGGTGAATGTAGGGAAAGCCATCCCCAAGCTGCGCTTGAGGCTGCCACACATCGAAAAACCTATCAAATCGAAATGAAAACTGTAAGGTTTAAGAGCTTTTCGCTTTCAAGATTTTGCTTTCCGTCCCCGCGAGCAGTCTTTTTATATTTTCGCGGTGCCGGACAATGACCATCAGTGGTATTGCCGTCGCAGCGATAAGCAATGGCCATAGACTGACGAAATCCCAGCCAGGTGTTAAGATTATCGCCAAAATCAAAACGAGTGGAAAAGTAACAGAAGCGGCGATAGATGCTAAGGAGACATACCGCCATATCAAAACGACCACAATCCATATTGCAATTGCAAAAAAGGCACAGATTGTATAATAAGGCCAAAGACCCAGCGCAACGCCGAGGCTGGTTGCAACGCCTTTACCACCTTTGAATTTCACATATATCGGAAAGATATGACCCAAGATAGCCCCGCAGCCTATCGCCAGCCATAACCACAGCAGAATAACCTTTTCGGTCTGTGATTGAGTGGATAGCGGTCTTGTGAAAGATAACATTGCAAGCATTGGGACCATACCTTTAAGCACATCTAACACAAAGCAAAGATAGGCCCATTTCCTGCCGAGCGCCCGTGATACGTTGGTTGCGCCGATATTACCTGATCCTATCGAGCGCAGGTCTTTGCCATGTGCTTTGGCGATGAGCAGTCCGAACGGTATCGAGCCGAGCAAATACGCTCCAATAATAGCAGGTACAAAAATTATATACATTATTTTCGACCTTTCCTTTGCAATATGGATTCATAAACATTTACCAGTTGTTTAGCAGCTCGGCGGATTGAGATTTCTTCTTCTATGTTGTCTTCAGCTATCGCTTGTGATGCTTTTTGGATATTGTTTGTATCTGTGAAATAGACGATAGCTTCGGCCAATGCTGATATATCTTCGGGCTTATCGATTACTTTACCGTGTCGGTCATTCACGAACAAATCCGTTGCGCCGTTGAATCTCGTGGTTATCACCGGCTTGCCCGCTGCTAATGCTTCGAGGATATATCTGCTCGATGGGTCATAAAAAGTAGGCAGAATCGCTACATCAGTTACTGACAGTGCGTCTTGAATGTGCCCAATGTGCCCTAAGAAAACAACTCTTTTGGAAATATTAAGTCTTTTCGCAATATGGTGATATTTGTGTATTTTGCCGTTACCGGCAACGATTAAGTAACTTTTGCGTTCCGTATCGTAGCGTGCCGCTGCCGCCATTGCTTTTAGTAAAACTGCCAGTCCCTTTAATCTGAAATTGTTTGCTGCGAACAAGAAAAGGGCAGGGTTGTCTGCTTCTTTGAGACCCAGTTCAGCTAATATTTGCGTCCGGAGTCTGTCGGCCTGGCCTACGTCGATTTGCTTGTCTGTTTTTACTCCGTTAGGTATGACCACTATCCGCTGCGCATTGGTGCCGTAGTGTTGTTTGAACTGCTCAGCGACGTAATCCGAAAGCGCAGCGATTACCGGCCCATTCGGCTGCCGAGCGAGCTTACGCTCAGCCTGCAGAAGTATTGTCCGGCGAAAATTAGTAAAAGCCGTAAGTCTCTTATAAGATTCGAGCAGCTTGTTTTGATAGCTGGCCGCGTGACGCAAAATAGATTCGGCATATGTGCCACCGCGCGGTTGATAGATGTCGGCAAAGTCGAAAGGTAAGATGCTGTGAATTAGACAATATTGATTTTCTGATAAATGTTTCTTTAATGCTTCCGCGAAGGTAAAGTAATCAGTGCGCTTACCGGGTTTGTCCTGGCATAGGATGTGAATATTTTTAGCGTCTGTCTGGCCTTTTGCGGCGAGTATGTGCACTTCAAAATTCAGTGCAAACAGCGCAGCGCTCAGCTCGAAAACAGAGCGTTCCGCTCCACCGAGTGTTATATTTGCCCTTTCTATAATAATTGCGACCTTTTTGTTCATCGCAGAATTATAAATCCAATCTTCTCAGTTTGCAAAGGGGACGGCTCTGCCGTGCTTTATGTCGTGCCGTGCCATCCGCTCTGCTTTGTTTATTACTTTACGAATAAATATTTTGTCCTTTTTTGTGAGCTTGCTTTGGCCGGCATAGGCCATATAAAAACGCAGCCGGTCGGTCTTCGAGAAATGCTTGGCCGGGGCCGAATAATAGACTTGTGCAATATCTTTTATCTGAAATCGCCGGCGCAGGACGATTGGTTTGAAAACGCGTGCTAAGTCAATTAGATAAAATTCACCGTTGTCACTATAGAATGTGTGCGAAAGGTAAAGGTCTCGATGGCGATAATTTGTCTCGTGAAATTTTCTTATAAAGGCTGCCGATTGAACGATAAAATTTCTTCGCAGTTTCAGGTTTTCAACTGTGGTCGGGCTGTGGAAACAGTCGGGCAATTTGCGTTCTAAGGATTCGGCATCCGGAATTTTTTCAGTGATTATAAAGCTTCTTTTCTCAAATAAGGTGCTCCATTGTTCGCCGTAAGATATAACTTTTGGTGTATTTATGCCTGCTGTTGTTAGTTTATTTGCCGCCTCTAATTCACAGAGAGCGCAGCTTCTTCGGTTGTGCTGTGAGAGCCAGCTCCTAAGCTGGACTAAGACCGGCGGCCGGTCATAGCGTTTCATAAATACTGCAGTTGATGATGGCAACTGTGGCGAATTTATTTCAAATTGCAGGCGAGAGCGGAACTGTGCAAGATTGATTTTGGTTAGATTCTTCACTGCATCGAAAGAAAAGACCTCCTCGATGGAAGTTAAGCCTGATTTACTGAACGCTGTTTTATAATCGCTGTCTATGAAAAACGATTTTGATGTTTCTATAAATTCTTGCTGGCTTAAGATAGTTGCCCGTTCGCACTTGTTTTCAAGTAACTCTTTTGCAGCCTTACAAACCATCTCCACAGTGATTTTCTGCATACACGGATGTTCGCTCTTTTTACATATCGGTTTGTCACAGGGTGAACAGGGGACATTACCGATTATTTGAATCTCATTTTTGTAATCTGTCTTTGTCCGGGCCGGGTTGTTCGGACCGAAAAGCGTGATTAGCTTACGCTTAAAAGCTATAGCTATATGTCGTGGGCCTGTATCGTTGCTTATTACCAAATCCGCGATTGAAAATAGTGCTTTTAATTCGCCGAGGCTTATCGGTGTTTCCGCTAAGTTGATAAGTTGGTGCTTGCTTGAGGTGCAGGTTTCTTTGGCGATTTGTTTCTCAAGCCTCTCAGGCCCAACGGATATAACAACCGTTGCGTTGTAGTTGGTAATCAGCCAATCTGCCGTTTGTGCGAACCTGACACTGTCCCAGCACTTGCTCGGCCCATAAGCCCCACCCGGTACAATAATGACAAGTGGGCTATCCGGACTTAAGACTTGTGGCAATTTAACACAAAGCTGCTGTTTATCTTGCTTGTAGATATTCAGCTCAAGGTCTCTGTCGGGCCTCTCGCAGCCTAACCAAGATGCAATCGCAAGGTAGCTGTCAATCGCGGAAACAGGTTTGAATTCGCCCCCGCTGCTTCGTTTTAGCCAAGCAAAACGGCGGGGGGGCAGTTTCGGTGGATAAAGCTTGTCGGTCAGCAAAAAACCACGTCCTTCGCGAGCATAGCCAATGCGTGATGGTATCCCTGCTAAAAAGACCGCTAATGCCGAAACAAAGGAGTTCTTGAAAAGGATTGCATGTGTGAATTTATTTTTTTTGAGTTCTTGTGCAACTGAAAAAGGATTCTTCTGTTTTTGGTCTAGCCATTTGTCGTTAAAGCTGCATGGCGATAAAACACTGCGGACCACAGTGTTGGCAAAAAACGTGATATTACAGGATTTGAAATGTTTGCGAATGGCCCGCAAGGCCGGCGTGCAAAGTATAGCATCACCCATAGGCGAAGGAAGCCAGACCAGAATCTTGTACCTCGTATCTCGCATCATTCAAAACCTAAAGTCAGGTTATCAGGGGACCAGGTTATCAGGTAGTGGGTATCAGGTTATCAGGACACCTGGTTGGTTCTTTCTGATGTTCTGATAGCCTGATATCCTCCACCCTGATTTCCTGATGACCTGATATCCTTTTACTTTCGCCCGTGCATTATGTAGAAAGTTAAAGACATAAGCTGTAAGACCATAGCAAAGCCAAGTGCAGTGAAGACCGAATTGTCCTGCCTGTTTGGACTCATCAGGAACCATATAGTCATCAACAAGCAAAACAGAACAAGAATTTGTATAATGCCGGCCATCAGTCTCATTATGGAAAACTCACCGAACATATCGGTCCGCTGCATATTTTGTAGGTGTTTGAGAATGCTGTTTAGCCCAGCACTAATTTTTTCAACTTCAAAAGAATTGGTGAAATTAGTGCTGGGTTCGGTTCTATCGGCGGGAATTTCTTCTTCTGTGGGTTGTGTTTGCGGCTCTTGTAGCTCTGATTTAAGTTGTTGTTTCTCGATGTGCGAAACCGGTTCAGCAAACTCTGGAGTCTGTTCAGTGGTTTGCGAAGCCGGTTCAATGGCCTCAGGAATTTGTTCAGTAGCTTGCGAAACCGGTTCGACGGCCTCGGGAATTTGTTCTGTAGCTTGCCGAGCCGGTTCAGTTTGAACCATGGGGGCCGAGTGAGTTTGCACTTCCACCTCAGCGGACGAGCGGTGATGTTTTTTTATGATATTGACCACCTCCTTAATATTTACAGCCTTGTAGTCCGGCCTGGGCTGGCCTGGCTCGAGCTGTTGTTGATGGGAGGGCAGGTCTATCAATATCGTTTTGCAGCCGGCACGTAAACCGGCCTCCATGTCGCTGATGCTATTCCCAATGCACCAGGATTGGCCAAGGTTGATATTCATCTCCTCAGCGGCTTTCAGCAGCATTCCCGGCTTCGGCTTTCTGAAGTCACTTTCTTTACGGTATTTTGCAACAATCCCATCCGGATGATACGGACAATAATAAATCCGGTCTAAAAAAGCATTCTTTTCAGCCAAAAGTTGCTCTAAGCGGTTATGAATTGCGCCAAGGACTTTCTCGGTAACGATACCACGTGCCACAGCCGATTGGTTCGTGACAACGACCAGCTTATAACCGAGGGCTTTAAGCTCAATAAGTGCCTCAGCAACGCCATCCAGCAGCTTTACCTGCTCTGGACTATTGATATAGCCGGGGTCTTCAATCAGGGTGTCATCACGGTCTAAAAATATAGCTTTGTCAGACATTTTTATTAAAACTTATCCTTAGCTTAACTATTGGCAAAACTGCATTCCACAAGGTCACAGATTATATGATAGGCAAGCTGATGGATTTCCTGGCTGCGCGCCGTTGATTCGGAGTCGGCGCAAAAACAAATATCGGCAATTTGTTCGAGCTTACTATTATTCGCACCGGTAAAGGCTATTACATAAGCACCTTTTTGCTTTGCTGACTGAGCGGCTGCAATGACATTCGCCGAAGTGCCGCTGGTCGAAAAAGCCCAAAGAATATCACCTTCTCTGACCAGCGCTTCTACCTGCCGCGAAAAGACCTTCTCATAAGCGTAATCGTTGGCGATGGACGTGATTATGGAAGTGTCTGTCGAAAGTGCCACCGCAGCCAAAGCCTTTCGTTCCCTGCTGAATCTACCCACCAGTTCGCCGGCTATGTGCTGGGCATCCGCCGCTGAACCGCCGTTGCCGCAGAGATAGACTATGCCGTTTTGCTCTAATGCTTTTGTTATAGCATCGGCGATTGATACGACCTTTTCGATACCGCTTGTCTCGAATTCAGTGGTCATCTTTTTGTGTGTTTCGATGGTCTCGATAATTTGTTTCTTTATATCTTCGTTCATCAGGATTTTGTTTCCAGTGATTTCATTTTTTCGATTGTTTCAGTTGAGCTTTTACCTTCAACCAGCGGTGCAAGAACGACCTTGCCGCCGAGGGATTCGACAAATTCACGACCGACAACGCCTTTCTCTGCCCAGTCCTCGCCTTTCACTAACACATCCGGCTTTACTTTCTTGATTAAGTTAAGTGGGTCCGGCTCATCGAAGAGCGTAATATAATCGACTAATTCCAATGCAGCTAAGACAACGGCTCTGTCGTGTTGATTATTGATTGGTCGAGCAGGGCCCTTAATAATCTTTACTGAGCTGTCACTATTTAGTCCGACAACAACTACATCACCCTGCGACTTACAAAATTCCAGATATTCGATATGCCCTTTATGTATCACGTCAAAACAGCCGTTCGTAAAGACTATAGTCTTTTTTCGCTTGCGATGCCAGGTAAGTTCGTCCAGCAAAAGGTCAACCGAGCGCACCTTGCCGCTTGCACCTCGCTTCTGATTAACAATCTCATTGGCTATTTCTTTAATGGTTACCGTCGCAGTGCCGAATTTTTCCACTTCAATCCCACCGGTTATGTTGGACAACTGCACAGCGGTTTCGTAATCACAACCGGCAGCCAAAGTTATTGCAAGCGTCGCCAAGACCATGTCACCTGCTCCAGTAACATCGTAAACACTGCGGCCCCTCGTGGGTATGATTTGACTTATATCTTCTGTTCTAAGATACGCACCTTCCTTATCAAGCGTGATTACCACAGCATCGAGTTGAAACTTTTCTGCAAGCTCTTCTGCCGCCTTGGCCGCAGTTTCTGCATTTGTTATCTCATAACCTACCGCCGCGGAAGTCTCTTTGCGGTTCGGTGTAATGACGGTGGCACCGAGGTATTTGGAATAATCGCTTGTCAGTGAAGGGTCAACGATGACCTTTTTGTCTGCTTCACGGGCCAACTGTATCATTTCTTGACAAACCGCCGGACTAAGCAGACCCTTGTCATAGTCCTGCAGGCAAACAATATCAGCCGATGCTAATTTGTCTTTGTAAACCTGCAAAATCGCCTCATTCACTTCATCAGCGAGTGGCTCTGCGGATTCCTGGTCCATTCTGATCAATTGCTGTCGATGGATATGTTGTGCAAGACCTATGAGTCTTTGTTTACTGATGGTGGGGTGGTTGCTTACTGTATGAAGGCCGCTGATATCAGCCCCGATTTCTGTCAGCTTTTGTTTAAGGATTTCGCTGTTCTGGTCGTCTCCGATAACACCCAGACAAGAAGGTCTTGCCCCCAAGGCGGCTATATCGGCGGCTACGGAGCCTGCTCCCCCGCAGCGATATTCCCTTTTGGTAACTTTCAGTACCGGCACAGGCGCCTCCGGACTGATTCTCATCGCATCGCCGTAGATATAGACATCGAGCATAAAATCGCCCACGACCAGAACTTTCGGCGAGCCGAGATTCGTTACCGTTTTTAGCAGGTTTTCATACATAAAACATAAGCCAATAGTGAATTACTTTTGGTGAATTTTACCTGCTAACGTCTTTTCAATCAAGTCCCTTAATTTGTCCTCCCCAGCCAAGAATTTTATCTCAATGCCTATATATGCAAAAGGTCGTGAAGATTCAAAATCTGAAATTTGAAATCTGAAATCTGAAATTATCTTTGTCCAGTCTTTCTGCGTGGTCAGTATCAAATCCGCCTTGAGAACTCCGGCTTGTTCGTAAATGTCAGCTAAGCAGTCGTTTGTATAGTGATGATGGTCGTTATAGAATTTTGAGCCGACAAGTTCACAGCCTGTCGTTTTAATTGTGTTCAAAAAAGCGTCCGGATTGCCTATACCACAAAACGCAAATATCTTTTTGCCCTTGAGGTAGTCGAGACTGATTTCTTTATTATCCGTTGTTTTTACATAAGCGGGGGTATGTATCGACCTTGCAATTATCATATCCGGATTGATTATTGATAATTTCTTTTCAATTTCGCTCAATTCAGCCTTGGTGACTTGGTCACACCTGGTAATGACAACAGCATCAGCCCGCTTAAGTGATGCGATGGGCTCTCTGAGCAGTCCCGCTGGGAGCATTTTACCGTAGCCGAAAGGCTGTGTCCCGTCAATTGTTATAATATCCAGGTCTCTGACTAATCGCCGATGTTGAAATCCATCGTCCATAATCAGCACTTTAGCGCCAAACTTGTTAATGGCTTCAGCCGCTCCTGCAACGCGGTCGGGATTGACAATAACTTTGACCTCCGGACAGTTTTCAGCAAGAATCGCCGGCTCATCTCTATAGACTTGAGTCTTGCCTCTTGTGTCTTGCCTCTTGAGTCTTGCCTCTTGAGTCTTTCGTCTTGAGTCTTGAGTCTTATGTCTTGAGTCTTTCGCTGCCTTGTATCCTCGTGTGAGTATCCCGCACTGAGAATTTGAAATCTGAAATTTGGAATCTGAAATTATCTGCTTGCACAGCCAGATTACAAGCGGCGTCTTACCTGTCCCGCCTACGGTTATGTTACCGATGCTTATGACCACTGCATCTGCGCGATGTGCTTTCAGCCATCCGTTGGAATATAGAAAATTGCGCAGCCGAACAGCAATCGAGTAACCACCCGCAGCGACCCCTAAAAGCAGACGCAATATAGTTGCACCCAGCCCTGCCTTTTGACCCGAAATCAATTTGCGATAGCTCTCCTGATTCAATTATAAAGTCTTTCAGAAAATCCTCTATTTCTGTCATTCCTGCGAAAGCAGGAATCCACGCTTGCCCATTTGTTCCTAAGCCACCCGGTTTTTCGCAAGTAGAACTCGGAATATACTTGGACAAAGTAAGGTACTCAGTCATAATACATACATATGAAATTCTTTCAATGGATAATATAAATATGAACGAACCCCCAAATCCTATAACTGTCGATAGCATTGATAAGATTTTGAAATTCCTGCCCATTTTTCAGCAGGAGGGATATAAATTCTCTGAGTGGGACAGCCCGAAAAACTTTGAAGACGGCGTTCTCTGTATACCCTCTTGCAACTACAGCAAGGAAGTGATTGAATTTGAGAAGACCCTTTACGAAGAAGTATTCATAATTCCCTTTGACTGGGTGAAGTGGCAGGATGAAGCAGAGCGATTAGTGTCGGATCCTAACGCACTGAGGACTGCTGACCTCGAAACTTTACAAAAACTGCTGACAACTCATGTTCGCAAGGAACACTTTTGTGAAGGGCACCTGGCTGCAATGCTAAGAGAACATCATATTACTGCCATCTTACATAGACTGAAACAGATTCGTGAGGAAATGTCTGATTCATTGTGATTCATTCAAATCTCAACTGTTTCTTTATCATTGACAATCTTGATCTTACTTCGAAAATGTTCAAAATACTTTTCAGGGTAAAAAGTGTGGTTAGGAATTATATATTTTGGGTTAATCGCTTTCACAAATTTTTGTAATTCTTCAATATAAGCGTGACCACTGGAATGAATCCTTACAATCGGCACGTTATGTTTGTCCCAAAATGGCCTTACTTCTGCCAAATATCCATCCCACATAGAGTAAATAAGTGTTGAATTTACCATATCCTTCTTTTTCCCAAAAATCCACCGAGTAGTATAGGAATCCTTGACTAACAATTGATTCCTGATGCTTTGCATTTCCTGGTAAGTTATCTTAGCTGACTTGAATTTGAATAAACTTTTATCTTCCGCCATTTTTTTTGTATAGGGATTAGGGACAAAAAACAACCTTATGTTTTTACCCCAATCAAACTGAGGTATGTGTCGAGAAATCTTTTTCAACTTGTGCAAAATAAGAGCCGTATAAGGGTCAATCACGAAAATTCGGTTACTCTTCACACACGCTCGATAAATAGATACGAGTCTGTCTATATTCTGTGAAGAACACGCTATGAAGAATAGAGCAGCCTGATTTCTTAAAATACGGGTTAATTCATTTTCTATGTCCGTCTCAGTATGGTATTGGCCCTTGTCTCTACCTAACATAGAGCCTTCGAGAATTAAATAATCAATCTTCTTTGGAGGATTTTTTAAGATGTTGTCAAATAAAACGCTCTTTCTTCCGTGCCCTCTGAAATCCCCTGAATAAAAAATCTTCTTACCTTCACTCTCTATTAAAAATGCCAGCGCATCAAAACCAGAATGGTCAACCAGGTATGGCGTTATTCTAAAATCCCCTTCCTTAAATGGCTGCCACATTTTTACTGGTTTGACATTTATAGCCTTAAAATTGGTTTGCCCAAAAAAGTGAGAAACTTCAACAAGCTCTTTGCATCCTTGACTGAGATAGACCAGAATCCGGGGATTTACGAAGGATAATAAGCCATAGTGGTCCTGATGCGGATGGCTTAATAAAATTGCGTCAAAGGCACATTGCTCGCCTTTATACAATCCTTTTATGTCCGGCAGAACACCACTTTTGATTAAATCCTCTTTTGACTTATTTTTGATTTTCCTGGAATCAAACTGCTCCCTGTTTTCATCAACCAAAGGCAGCCCAAAATCAATCAATATCCTTGAGTTGCCTGATTCAAGCTCTATGCAAGTCCCCCCAATCTCTTTGGCACCGCGATGAATAGTTGCTTTCATACTAAATCTGGTCCTCAAATCGCCTCAGGAAAGAATCTAAGGTATAGATATTCTGGTCATAAAGACCGTACCCCATAAAATTGCTTACTGCAAATTTTAGTTCTGCATATGGGCAAGGAGGCAAATTATTCAGTTCTTGTCTCAGAACCCTCGAGTCGGGATCGTGATTAACCAAAGCTAAAATGTATTCCGGCTTATTATCATTAAAACTTTTGATCAGTTTCTCGTTATTTATAAGCTCTAATTCCAGTTTTTGGTTAAATATTTTTTTCATCTCTTTTTTTATCCTTATGAGATTTTTACGCTCACCGAGGAATCTGTTTATATCTTCAACGTGTTTCTGTAGTCCGGCATTTCCAGTCAGGGCACTGTCCAAATACTTCATTTCCATAAAAGCAAGGCCCAAATTCTTGTTATTTTTTCGTCCTGTTGGCGAAGATGGCCAATGAACCGCTATAAGGTCGAATCTTCCGTTAGGACTTTGGTATTCTATGTCACAGATGAAATAATCCGTGCTTTTTGCTGACTTTCCAAAGTTGTTTTCCCGGATCATTAGCTGCTGGAATTCCCTCTCGTTCTTGGGATGTTTCATAAACCATAAATCCATTTCATGTTTTAAGAAAAGCACAACATCAGTCCATTTCTTAACATCATCCGAACCGGCCAGTCGCGAGGGAAGTTCCTTAGGAACCCTGGTCGAATCTTCAACAAGGTATTTTTTGTCGAAGCTGACGTTAAACGAATCACCCCTTTCGTCAATCTTTAATATAACTCCACCACGGTAATAGATTTCCGCGCATTTTTGTCTAATTTCAAGACATAGCGTGGAGTCAAGTATAACCAGATTTAACACGGGTTGCAGAAATCCCGATTTCAACGTACTTATAAATGTCTTTGATAAGCCTCTCATAAAACTCCCTTTTACCCAATTCTGTGTACATTGGTCCTGACAAGCAATATGCTTTGAACGCCAGTTAATCTGCTGATTCTGAACAGATGTATCGAAATCTGACATTTATATTCCTATTTTATTGGCCAGCCGACGTAGGATTTATCCAGATTTCCTTCCCATAGAGCTCCATTTGTGCTCACATTCGTTGCAGTGCCACTCAGGGGAATCATTGGAAATACAGCATCCGCCGAGAACAATTTTACCGGCATCCAAATCGCGTTCCATCTGCTCATCATAGGCTACCAACCCATAAATAATTTTAGCGACGCTATTGGAGTCACACTTAGGACATTTCCTGCATTTTCTCGACACAAACCGCTCCTTAAAATGTCAAATTATTTTATTAGCCAGCCGCTCCTCCTGAGATGAGTCTGCGGCATAGGGCGGATAGTTTTTGGTGGTTTGTGGTACGCTTCACGGGATACGAGTTCTTATTTTTTCAATAATAGCGTCGGCCATTTGGCTTGTACCGACAGCAGTTGGGTCGTCACGGTGCGGCTTCATATCGTACGTTACGCTTTTACCCTCGGCTATCACCGCTGCAACGGCATTTTCGAGCTTGTCCGCCTCGGCCATTTTGCCCATATATCTTAACATCAGCACTCCGCTGAGTATCAGGGCCGTCGGATTGACCTTGTTCTGGCCTTTATATTTCGGTGCACTGCCGTGTGTTGCCTCGAAGATAGCTCCTTTCTCGCCGATATTTCCGCCTGGCGCTACTCCAAGGCCGCCAACCAGACCCGCACACAAATCGCTGATTATATCACCATAAAGATTCGGCAGCACGAGGACATCGTAAAGCTCCGGCTTTTGAATCAACTGCATACACATATTATCGACGATGCGGTCCTCAAATTCGATATCCGGATTTTTCTTTGCGACCTCCAGGCTTACCTCAAGCCATAATCCATCGGTAAACTTCATAATATTGGCTTTGTGAATGCTTGTTACCTTTTTACGCCCCATCTTGCGGGCGTAGTCAAATGCGAATTGTACAATACGCTCGGTTCCTTCGACCGATATGGGCTTGATGGTTATTCCCGAATTTTCTCTTACCTTTTTCTCACTGCGTTTGTTTATCCAGTTTATCAGCTCATCCGTGTCATCTTTCCCCCGTTGGAACTCGACACCTGCATAGCAGTCTTCGGTATTTTCCCGCACAACCACAAGGTCGATATCGGTATATCTGCTGCGTACGCCTTCATAGCTTTTGCATGGTCTAAGGCACGCATACAAATCCAGCGTCTGGCGAAGATGTACATTTATACTCCTAAAGCCCTTCCCGACCGGCGTAGTAATTGGGGCCTTAAGGGCGACGCCGGTTTTCTTTATCGCCTCGATGGTTTCATCAGGCAGCGGTGTACCTTCCCGTTCCATTACATCGGTACCGGCCTCTTTAATCAGCCAGTTGATATCCGCACCCGTAGCATCAATGCATCTTCGTGCAGCTTCTGCAATTTCCGGCCCAATCCCGTCACCGGTAATTAAAGTTACATCGGTCATTTCCAAAACTCCAAAATCCAAACGAAACCAACAACCTACCCGTTCGTAAAGTAATTGTCAACGGTACGCTTTCCAAATTTGTGTTGGTCAGACTATTATTCTGTAACATCTAATTTGATGGGTGGCAGCCTCAAGCGAGTCCCGAAAAATCGGGACGAGCTTGGGGATGGTTGGTGCCGGTACCGCGTAAAAAGTTGTTGGATTAAAGGATTGTGCTATAATAATTCCACGTAAATTCTGTCAAAAGGAGATTAAAAATGAAACTTTACCTTGTCCAGCACGCAAAGGCTGCGTCAAAGGAAGCCGACCCCCAACGCTCACTGACCGAAGAAGGACGCCGGGACATACAGAAGGTTGCTATATTTATCAAACCCTTGGACTTGTCCGTCGATTATTTATGGCACAGCGGCAAAAACCGCGCACAGCAGACGGCCGAGATTTTAGCTGAGGTTGTCGAAGTCAGAAAAGAAATGGCAGCTCACGATGGCCTTGCGCCGAATGATGACATTACGCCGTTAAAAGACGAATTAATCTCAAAAAAGCAGGACACTATGATTGTCGGACATCTTCCTTTTTTGTCTAAGCTCGCGTCACTGCTTTTAACCGGCCACGAATCATCTAACACGGTGGCATTCAAGAATGGCGGTATCCTATGCTTGGATTACTCTGATGACAATCAATGGCAGCTCGACTGGATGATAATACCAGAGCTTCTCGTCTAAAGTTCTATGCCGTCAATTCTATGGCAAGGTTTTATTTAGGTGCGTACCAGTATCTTTTTCCTTTAAGGAAGGCGGCGGGACCTTGCTTCTTGAGTTTTCGCAGGTTTTTTAGATGGGCCACACCGTGGTTCATCTCGAGGAACTTGAGCTTTTCGCAGGTCGCGAAATCATCACACTGCCAGCAGCCCAGGATGTTGTTCTTTCGGCAGCATTGTCTTACCTTGCAATTCGGTGGCCCACCATTGCCTCTGCAGGCCTTTTTACAGCGCATCTTCACCATTGTGCCTAATAGGTTATAACACTTATTGTAGTCCTTGAATTCCTTGAAGAAAGGCACTTTTGCCAGCGTATCCGCCATCTTATCGAACCGGTGTTGCCTCAGTTCCTTTCTAAGGTCTCTTGCTAAATTTGCCACAGTTTGTGTTTGCCCGGCACAGTCACCGCAATAAAGACCGCAGTAGCCGATTAAATCCGTCTTTTTTGCCATAACATACCCCTCACTATATCAACAATTATTACCTCAGAGATAATATAGCAGGTTTTTGATAAAATCAAGATTCAAAAGGTTATAGTATCGGCACTAAAAAAAGCCCTGTCCGAAAACAGAGCTTTTACATCAAGCAGTTAAGTCCCCTGTCATGAGTCCACCATAGGCGGTTCGAAAGACCAGCAGCAAAATTCCTAATTTAGCATCTATTCAACGATTAGACAATCCCAACACCTTGCCATTTATCCGTCACAGTATTTGATTATCTTTACAGCCCGGACAGAATAAGATATATTCTGCAAGAAATATGATGCGCTTGGTACGGTTTTACACGTATAAAAGGAGTGACCGAATGCCCCGGGAAGAGCAGGTACTCGTTATCGAACGAAAAGTCCTTGAACAGGTTGGGATGTTTCAGGGTCTCACATTTGACGTGGATAATTATCTCCGCGAAATCTTTGTTCAAGGCGTCCCCCGTTTCATGCCTCGCTCGCAAGTGGAAGAAAATCCCGCCTACAAGCAGCTCATTCCCTACGTGCTCATGAGTTACCAGGACAAGTACCTGAGCTACATTAGGGGAAGACGGGCCGGTGAGGCTCGGCTTGTCGGTAACAGGTCAATTGGCATAGGAGGCCATATAAATCCCACTGATGATATGCCCTTATTCAATACCGACTTCTACGAAACATATCTTACCGCCGTTGAGCGTGAGGTGGCCGAGGAAGTGTCCGTAGAAACCAGCCACACTGATAGCATTGTTGCCCTCCTCAATGACGAATCCAACGAGGTTGGAAGTGTACATCTCGGAATAGTCCACCATTGGATTCTGGATGCCCCAAAGGTCAGCAGGCGGGAACAGATGATAACCCAGATGACCTTCTTGACACCTGCCGAGCTGCACGAGGTCCGGGATACCTTAGAGACATGGTCCGGTTTGTGCCTGACCCGGCTTACCGAGATGACTAAGACTCTCTCCTGATAACCCCCCTCATCTGCCTATATCCCTTTGTCATTTCGAGCACAAGAGTAGTTTTTGCTAAAGTTTCTTAGGGTCTCCAACGATAATGTGTTTAGAAACATATACTCGCTAATTTTTCAGGAGATAGCTTATGAAGGTCGATGGAGTAAGCTTGCAAGGCGAGCAGGTTTTTAAGGCCAAAATGCCGGTTCCGGCCCAGCTCGACGTTGAAGAAATCCCTCAGGACTCTCCGCCCACCGCCCAAATCGACGAGCCCTCGCCGACTGAGCCTCAATCGGACATTCAGAACGCAGATGATACAGAAGATGGCAAAGGCGTTTTGCGCCTGCTGCAGGAAGGCCATTTCAAGGGCGTATCAGATGTTCGACTTCGTATCGTCTTCTTCGAGGAGCTGGCTGCTATCGAGGCCGGAAAACTGCAGGTCGTAGCCGAGGAGAAAGTCAACGCCGTTCTGGAGTCCGTCGGCGGTGTTGTTAATTCGTTCCTCGAAGCAGAAGAAAACGGGCTGTCGGAAGATCAGACTGCCGGCGTCTCGGAGCTTCAAGAGATATTCGTCCAGGCGGCGAGTGGATATACTAACGAGCCGGTTACTGATTTAAACAACGCCTTTGAAGAATTTGTCGAGGCGCTGAGAAATTTGTTTGCTCCCCCGGCCCCGACACAGGAGGAAGATACCACCACTGAAACAGAAAGCCCTGATACGACTGAGCTCCCCTGGCAAACATTTATTGAGGATTTGCAGTCTGCTTTCGCAGCCGCAACGAACGAGCTTACTCAAGCCTTTGCCGAGGCTCGAATTCTTCCCGAATTGTCAGAGCCGAACGGAAACGGCGTAGCCTATGAAAAGTTCCTGGCCATATACAACGAATTGCTTGGCCTACAGACCCCTTCAGACGAACAGCCCGATAGCGAACCCTTGGATTCAGTCGTATAATAGCAAAGCTTTGTAGGGTGACGGCTTGCCCCGCCACTATTTCTGATTCCCCGATGTCCTGATCCACCGATTCCCTGATGTTCTGAGACCCTGGTATCCTACAACCTGATTTCCTGTTTACCTGATAACCTAATTAACTAATCACCAATTAACCAATTAACTAATACTATCTTCTGTCTCGTCAAGCTTTCAGTATGTAATCTATTCAACTGGTGGAATTTCCTCAAACAAATGTTCGGCAAGGACAATCAGGTCCTGGACATCTACTATGCCATCACCCCAGGGCATCGGGCCTATATCACATAGTGAATTATCTGTGCCCCAATGATCGACCACGATGACCATGTCAGCAGCATCGACAATTCCGTCGCCGTTGAGGTCGACGACGGGATGCACCTCTGCCTGATATATGTCGTGATCACCGAGGCCGCCGTCGCGATTAGAGCAAAAGATAAGCGATCTGCCGTCGGCCGATATCACCGGTGCGTTCTCCCACTTGTCAGTGTTAATCGTCGGCCCAAGATTCACCGGCTCCGACCAGGGACCGTCTATCGTGCTCCGCCTCGTCATCCACAGGTCTTCACCGCCAGAGCCACCATCCCGGTTGCAACTGAAGAAAAGCACAAGGCCGTCAGCCGAGATGGCCGGGCAATAACTTTCCCAAGTGCTGTTTACGCCATTGACCGTCGGTCCAAGATTCACAGGCTCCGACCAAAGGTCGTCTCTCGTGGGTCGTGTCGAGACGTATAGGTCCCAGTCAGACCGCAAGTATAAGAAGAGCGATAGGCCGTCGCTTGACAGGCTTGGCCCAGATGCTCCTATCGCGTTAACGTTAATAAGCGAGCCATTCTCCGGTTCGCCCCAGGGATCGGAAACCGTTGCCCGCCTGGCTACCCATAGGCCCCAGTCATTAAAGTAAAGCTCCAGCCCGTCAGCCGAAATAGCAGGGGTGCCTTGCCGATCTGGAGTATTGATCGGCGCGCCAAGATTCGTCGCGGCTCCCCAGTCATCCTCTTTGGATGCACGCGTTGACACCCAGATGTCTATAGTACCTTCACCGCCAGGTCGCCTGGATGCGAAGTACATTTCCAGCCCGTCGGCTCGGATACTTGGTTTCCAATCGAAACTCGAACTGTTGACTGTCGGCCCCAGATTCGTGGGAGTACCGAAGGTGTAATCGGCGTTCGCAACGTCGGCGAACAGGGCCAACGTCAAAACCAATACCATTAAGATTGTTCTCTTGTTCCTAAACATAATTCATACCTCCATTCTTGTTTTATTTGACGGTTTGCTTTATCATAACGACAGCCTTGATTCGGGCGTGCAAACCGTCCGTCCGAGTTTGGCTGGGCCGGTGAGTCGCACGCTTGGGAACATGGCACTCACCGGCTGCTTTTTACTTTCGTTAGTCGGCAGTCAGTAGTCAGTAATCGGCAGTCAGAACTACTGAAAACCTCTCCTTCATCCTTCATAGTTTACACTTCACATTTTTCAGCCCTCCTTTCCGCCATTGCTCTTGTCTGATTCCGGGGCAGAGTCGGAGTCACGGTCGTCCCGGAAGTCGCCCGGCATGGGAGTGATTGACACCTGCCAAAGGTCCAGATCCCCGTGCCCGCCGGAGCGATCGGAAACGAAGTAGAGGGAGGAACCGTCGGCCGAAACGCTCGGATGACCATCGAAATCCCACGTGTTGATCACCGGGCCAAGGTTCACAGGTGTGCCCCAGTTGGCATGCCTTGTCGGGCGCATCGCTACCCATATGTCCATTGGACCACCATATCCGCCGGGTCGAGTGGACTGAAAAAAAAGCAACAAACCATCAGCAGATATGCTCGGTGTAGCTTCAATAGACGGGCTGTTAACCGGTGGTCCAAGATTCACTGGCTCTGGCCAGGGATCGTCAGTCTTCTTCCGCCTGGCGACCCAAAGCTCGCTGTCTTCTGAGCTTGGCCGGTTGGAGCTCATGAAAAGTTCCAGCCCATCAGACGAGATACTTGGGGACCAGTCGAGAGACGAACTGTTGATCGTTGGTCCGAGATGAGTGGGCGCTCCCCACTGCTCGTCGATGGTTTCCCGTGTGGCTATCCAGAGATCCATTGAACCGAGCCAACCGGGACAGGACCGCCAGGAACTGAAGTAAAGCGTAAGACCGTCGCGTGAAATACTCGGAGTGTCGTCGGTGTAGGCACTGTTGATAGTTATTCCGAGATCGACTGGGCGATCCCAGGGATCCGAAACCGTTGCTCTTGTCGTTACCCACAAGTCGGCCCGTCCACCGGAACGTGTCGAGGAAAAGTAGAGCGAAAGACCTTCAGCCGAAAGGCTTGGTGTAGCATCCATAGCCCAACTGTTGACAGTTGGCCCCAGATTCGTGGGTGTACTTTGCCAGAGACCTCTGAGAAATTCCCGAAACCACAGGTCCTGTGGATTCGTTTCGTCCAAAGGACTTAAGATGTTGACATACATTTCCATGTCATCAATCATGTTTGCTACTTCGCTCAGGCAGTAATATCCTTGCGCGCGGAGGAGATAATTCCGTGCATCCTCCGGGTTGGTCTTTATCTCTTCAGTCAAAGAACGCACGTGCTCCCGGATCTCTGCCAGGATTTGGGCGCGTAGACGGCGTGCCTCAGACCCAACATGCTTACTATGGCGAATTGACGCAAGATTCGCCAACGCTGCGTCAAGGTTGCCATTCTTAAACGAATTAATGGCGCGCCTGAGGGTGCTCCTATGCGTAAAGAACACTTCCCTTTCCGACCGGGGCAGCTGGAATTTCCCGACCGAGAACACCACGATGAGTAGGGTAACAGCAAGAACAGACACTATCAGTGAAGCTGCAACCTGGAATCGATGTCTGCGAAAGAACTTCTGCAGTCGATAGAAAGTGCCGGGAGCCCTTGCGAGAATCGGTTGATCTTTCAGGTGTCTCTGGATATCGAGAGCCAACGCCGAGGCGTTGTCATAGCGTCTTTCCCTGGCTTTCTCCAGCGACTTCATCACGATCCAGTCGAGGTCGCCGCGGATTGCCTTGGTCAGCAGATCTGGGCTTGAATCGCGATATTTGGCTATGTCCGTCAGTGTTTCGCCAAGCGTCCTGAGTTTTGTGGAGGGTTTCGGCGGCTCCTGCTCCCGGATTACCCGCTGCATTTCGATGTAGCCGGCTTTGCGCAGTTCTTCTTCGCTGAATGGCGTTGTGCCGGTGAGCAATTCATAGAGCAGAACACCGAGAGAGTAGATATCTGAGCGACTGTCAATTCCAAGATCGCTAAGTTCAGCCTGCTCCGGACTCATATATGCAGGTGTACCGATGATATGGGCGTAGCGGGTGAAGAGCGTTTTTTCCGTCAGCCGCTGGTTGGTTGCTTTGGCGATGCCGAAGTCTATGACTTTTGGAACGGGCCTGCCGTCATGATGCGCCACCAAAACATTGGTCGGCTTAATATCCCGATGGATGATTCCCTTTTCATGGGCATGCTGAACGGCATTACAGACCTGAATGAACAGGCTCAGTCGTTTTTTGGTGCTGAGGTTGTTTTTGTCGCAATATTCGGTGATAGAGACGCCGGTGACCAGTTCCATTACGAAATAGGGCCGGCCTGTCTGAGTAGCACCGGCATCGAGGACTTTGGCGATATTAGGGTGGTCCATCAGGGCCAGGGCCTGACGTTCGGCTTCGAAACGGGCGATGACCGACCTGGTGTCCATTCCTAATTTGATGATTTTCAAGGCGACTTTGCGATGAATAGGTTTTTGTTGCTCAGCCATATAGACAACAGCCATCCCACCTTCGCCAATCTTCTCTAAGAGCTTGTACCGCCCGACAATCGTACCGGGGCCTTCTGTGAGGGGAGAATTGTCCAAGATAAGGTCAGGTTCCAGGATCGGGGCATCTAAAAAGCTATTCGCATCGTGATACTGGAGCAAAGCTTGAACACTTGCAAGGAGTTTCTGGTCATCTCTACACGCCTTTGCGACATATGCATCCCGCTCGACGCGGCTTTCAAACTGGACCGCTACAGTGAAGATTTGTTCTTCGCTTTTGTGTTCGATTCCCACTACTAAGCTCCTTTGCAATATGGCTCCATAATATAACGCGTAATTGAGAGCCGAAGAGGACCATAAAATTTTGGAAATTTCTAAAAAAATGAGTGTTTCGAATCATTATGGAAGCGCCTTGGCTTAGCCAATCTCACGAAGCAGCCAGGCCCGGGCATATGCCCAATGTCGCTTAACCGTCGTTGGTGAAATTCCCAGAATTTCTGCTGTTTGCTCGATACTCATGCCGGCGAAGTAGCGAAGCTTGACCACTTCTGCCTTAATCTTGTCATTTTCTGAGAGACGCCCAAGAGCTTCATCCAATGCGATCAGATCATCCACAGACGAGTCGTCATCATACTTGAGAGCGTCTTTGTCGAGATCAATTCGCCGGCGATCGCCACCATATTTAAGGCTCTTTTTGCGGCGTGCATTATCGATAAGAATCCGGCGCATGGCCTCAGCGGCGGCTGTAAAGAAATGTCCGTGACTTCTCCAATTTTGGGTTTCTTCCCCGACCAGCCGAATATAGGCCTCATGAACCAGAGCAGTTGCCTGGAGTGTCTGGCCGGGGAGCTCCTGCGACATCTTCTGAGCAGCAAGCAGACGCAGTTCTTCATATACTAACGGAAGCAGCTCGTCCGCGGCTCGAGCATCTCCTTGTTCGAGCGCATTTAGAATCCGTGTAACCTCACTCATACGTTTTCTCGAAAACCAGTCCCCACCAAAACGAATAATGAATGATCAATTATCAATTGAAAACGGTGTTAAATCTGCGTAACTTGTGCCCGCAAATCTTGTCCTCGACGTCGATTGGGAAGCGGGTATCTGTGGTTAATTTTACATTTTACGCTTTATTTTTTCCATTAAAAAAGCCCCGTCTAAAAGACAGGGCTTTAATCCGCCTGAGGCGGATAAATATCAAGAACAGTTAAGCCGGCAGCGAAAGGCCTGACAAATCACGGCCTGTATTTGGAACGACAGGCCGCGTCCTAGTTTATCCCTAGAAAGGAGGTGATCCAGCCGCAGGTTCCCCTACGGCTACCTTGTTACGACTTAGTGCCAGTCATCGGGCTTACCGTCGGCAGCCGCTTCCCCGAGGGGTTAGCAAACCGACTTCGGGTACTCCCAACTCCCATCACTTGACGGGCGGTGTGTACAAGGCTCAGGAACATATTCACCGCGTCATAGCTGATACGCGATTACTAGCGATTCCAACTTCATGCAGGCGAGTTGACAGCCTACAATCCGAACTGGGGCGACTTTTTTGCGATTTGCTCCACCTCACGGTCTCGCGTCGCTCTGTAGCCGCCATTGTAGCACGTGTGAGGCCC
>JBGVTO010000324.1:0-3580 GCA_041862635.1 Phycisphaerae bacterium
CCCAGAGCAACCGGCGGCACACAGGATATTACCGGAGGACTGCCCAGAGTCACTGAGGTTTTTGAGGCACGCAAACCAAAGGACCCTGCTGCCATGGCTGAGATCTCGGGGCGTGTCGAGCTGCGAAGCGATAAACGCAAAGGCAAAATGACAATCATAATCCGCTCTGAATCCGGTATGCAGATCGAACACCACGTCCCACGCGACCGTCACCTGAATGTTCACGCCGCTGATTCTGTCGAGGCCGGTGACGCCATAACGGACGGCCCACTGGTTCCCCACGACATCTTGCGAATTAAAGGTGAGGAAGCATTGCAGAGATATTTAATTTCGGAAATTCAGAACGTTTACCGCAGTCAAAATGTCAATATCAACGATAAGCATATCGAGATCATCATTTCTCAAATGATGCGAAAGATTGAAATTGAATCTGTCGGCGATAGCTCATTTCTGCCGGGTGAGGTCGTTGATAAATTTGTCTTCCGAAAAGAAAATGAAAGATTGACTAACAGCGTCAAGATTGTAAATGCAAGCGATATACCTGATTTGGAAGAGGGGAAAATTATAGATAAAAAGGAACTATCTCGTATAACCGAAAAAGTCGCTGAAATTATCACAGAGCCGGCAAAGACCAAAAGGTGTAAACCTGCAACTGCCAAGACGTTACTTCTGGGAATAACCAAAGCCTCGCTGTGGTCAGATAGCTTCATAGCAGCAGCCAGCTTCCAGGAGACAACTAAGGTCTTGACAGAGGCGTCCTTAGCCGGTAAGGTAGATGAACTTCACGGCTTAAAGGAAAATGTGATACTTGGTCATTTGATACCAGCGGGGACCGCTTTCAAGCCACACCTCGAAATGAAGGTGAAGCACCTTGCAAAAGCTGCGATTATACCCGCATTCGTGGGCAAGGAATTTGAAGAAGTCAAGGAAGCGGAAGCAAAGGCCGAGGCCGCTGTTAAAGAAGCATTAGGAATAGATTAATCCGCCTGTGGCGGATTAAGTTGTTGATAACCCACAAAACACTATAAAAAGTAAGAATTATGCCTACAATAAACCAGTTAGTTAGACGGCCGAGGGCCAAATCCAAAGGTCGAAAACGAGTATCTGATATTAGTGGTTCGCCGGCCAAACGTGGGGTGTGTCTGATTGTAAGGACTCAAACACCCAAGAAACCCAACTCTGCACTGCGAAAGGTTGCCCGGGTTAGATTGACCAACGGCAAGGAGGTTACCGCTTACATACCAGGCGTTGACCACAACCTTCAAGAGCACAGCACGGTTCTGATTCGCGGAGGCCGGGTAAGGGATTTGCCAGGCGTTCGGTATTATATAATCCGTGGAGTTCTCGATTGTGCCGGCGTAGCCAATCGCAAACAAGGTAGAAGCAAGTACGGTGCGAAGAAAGCTAAATAAATTGTCGATTTACGATTGTCGATTGACGATTGAAAATCGGAAATTGAAAATTGGAAATTGAAAATGAAAAAGTGGACTGTTTCAAGTCAACAATTAAAACCCGATCCTAAATACAACAACAAGCTGGTCTCGAAGTTTATCAACACTATGATGGTCGAAGGTAAGAAAAGTATTGCACAGCGGATTTTTTATGACGCTATGGATATTATAGCCAAGCAAATCGCAGAGGGCAAATTGAAGATTGATGATGGACGAAGGACGACGGACGTCCCTCGGGCTCTGGAGATGTTCGAGACAGCGGTAAACAATGTAAAACCAATGCTTGAGGTTAGAAGCCGTCGTATTGGTGGAGCCAGTTATCAGGTGCCTATGCAGGTCAAGTCCAAACGCCAGCAGTCATTGGCCTTTAGGTGGATAATACAGTCGGCCAGAGCTAAGAAAGGTAAGCCCATGTGCCAGCGTCTGGCATCTGAGCTGATAGACGCCTACAATAAGCACGGCGGTGCAATGACTACCCGAGAGAACATCCATAGAATGGCTGAGGCAAATAAGGCATTTGCCCACTTTGCCTGGTAATTTATTAGGGATTGCGAATAGCGGATAGCGCATCATTTTTCCTATCCGCTATTTTTTTATTATAAACCAAAGATGTCGAGTTAGGTTATCAGGTTATCAGGGGGCCCCTTAGAAGACCAGGATGCAGAGCACAAGGGAGGACCCTGCAAGGCGGGAACCCGAGTCAGGATATCAGGAAAGAACAAAAACCTGATATACTGATAACCTGATATCCTGATGCTCTAATAACCTTGTATCTTGGTTTCTAAAATTATGGCTAATGTTTCAGAAAAATTGCAGAACGACAACAGCGAAAAGGAACGTCTGGAAAAGCTGCGTAATATCGGAATTATGGCTCATATCGACGCCGGCAAAACGACTATCACCGAGCGCATACTATATTATACAGGCAAAACCTACAAAATGGGGGAAGTCCATGAGGGTACTACTGTTATGGACTTTATGGAAGAGGAGCAGAGAAGAGGCATCACTATCACCTCAGCTGCGACCAAGTGTCCCTGGAAGGATTACCAAATCAACCTTATCGACACGCCAGGACATATCGACTTTACCGCTGAGGTTGAACGGTCTCTGCGCGTTCTCGATGGTGCTATAGCTGTATTTGACGGCAGCGAAGGCGTGCAGGCCCAGAGCGAGACCGTCTGGAGACAGGGACAAAAATATGGCTTGCCATGTCTTTGCTTTGTAAACAAGATGGACAAAACTGGCGCAGATTTCCAGATGAGTATTGAAAGCATTCACGATAAACTCCTTGCCAATCCTCTTTGCTTACAGATCCCCATCGGTGCTGAGGATTCATTTGCCGGGATAATAGACCTGATAAAAATGCAAGCAGTTTACTATCGGGCTGAAAAGCTGGGGGCAGCTTTTGAAGAAACCGATATCCCTGATGAATTAAGGCCAATCGCAGAGCGACAGAGACACGAGATGATGGAGTCTATCGCCGAATATGATGAGGAGCTGATGGATTGCTATGTTCATGATAAACCAATTGGTGTTGAAATGATTCAAAGAGCGGTCAGAAAAGGGACATTAGCCGGCAAGCTGCATCCCATATTTGTCGGCTCGGCACTGAAATATATAGGTGTTCAGCGGCTGCTCGACGGCGTCATAGCGTATCTGCCATCTCCTTTGGAAAAGCCTGTTATAATCGGTCATAAACCGGATGATAGGGGTAAAGAAGTATCGGTTAAATGCGACCCCCACGGAAGTTTAGTTGCTCTGGCATTTAAGATTACCAGCGATGTGCATGGTGATTTGAGCTTTCTAAGGATTTATCAGGGTACCTTAAAGTCCGGTACCAGAGTCTTAGACGTAAATCGTAACAAACGCGAAAATATTACGAGGATATTCGAGATGCACGCTAACGCTCGAAAAATGCTGGACTCAGCCCGAGCTGGCGATATTGTTGCGGTCGTGGGCCTAAAGCACACTCTCACGGGTGATACGATTTGCGATACGAAAAAGCCTGTGTGTCTTCCCAGCATTACATGTCCTCAGACAGTGATTAATATGTCTATAGAACCCAGAACGGCAGCCGAAAAGGCAAAATTGGCAGATGCACTGGCTGCATTGCGGCGTGAAGACCCGAC